>DATNPP010000656.1:0-11736 GCA_036703175.1 Oscillatoriaceae cyanobacterium | reverse complement strand
TGAATTGCTGGCGCGCCCAGCGCTTAGAGTCCTTCAACGACGGCATCCGGCCTATCTCCTTTCAGGGACGATAGGCCGGATGATACAGGCGTTATGTCACTTTCAGGCTACGCCTGCGTGAATTTTAGGTAATGACAAGCCCAAGAGGGGCGGGGCAAGCAGTTAGCCGGTGTTCTTCATCCCGGCCGAGATGCCGTTCACGCTCAATTTGAGCGCATCGTCCAGTAAGGCCGTGTCCTCTTGCCCCGTGCGCTTGCGGTGCAACAGCTCCACCTGCAGATAGCTCAGCGGATCCACGTACGGATTGCGCAGCGCGATCGCCCGCTGCAAACCCGGATTGTCCGCCAACAGCTCGGGTTGTTGCATCACCTCCAACAGCACCTTCTCGGTCCGCGAGAACTCGTCCAGCAAGGTCTCCCAGACCGCGCGGTTCTCGGGCGTCTTCTCCACCAACCGCTCGTAGTAGGTCGCCGCGATGGGCATGTCCGCTTTCGCGAGCGTCATCGCGACGTTGCTCGTGAGCGCGTAGAAGAACGGATAGCGCCGGACCATCGTCCGCAACAGCGCCAATCCCTCGTTCGGATGTTCGGCCAGATAGCCCGCGATCGCCGCCCCCACGCCCAACCAGCCGGGCAGAATGTAGCGGCTCTGGGTCCATGAAAACACCCACGGAATCGCCCTCAGATCGGCGATCGCACTCGACGCCTTGCGCTTGGCCGGCCGGCTGCCGATTTGCAGCTGACTCAGCAACTCGAGCGGCGTGGTCTGCCGGAAGAAGCCTTCGAAGGCCGGATTCTCGTAGACAACTTGCCGATACGCCGCAAAGGCCCTGCCCGACAGCTCGTCCATTGCGCTCTCCCAGCGCGCCAGCGTCTCCGGCGCCTCATGCACCGGCGTCAAACTCGCCTCGATGACGGCCGACGTCACCAGCTCGAGGCTCCGGCGGGCGATCGCCGGCAGCCCGTACTTGTTCGAGATCACCTCGCCCTGCTCCGTCAGCTTGATGCGCCCGTCGATCGTCCCCGGCGGCTGCGCCAGAATCGCCTGACGCGAGGGCCCGCCGCCACGCCCCACCGAGCCGCCGCGGCCATGGAAGAGCAGCAACGAGAGCCCATGCCGGCGCGCCACCTTCCAGATGGCTTCTTGCGCCTTGTACAGCTCCCAGGTCGAGGTGAGAATGCCGCCGTCCTTGTTGGAGTCCGAGTAGCCGAGCATCACCTCCTGCACCTGCCCCAGCTCGGCCAGATGCGCCCGGTAAAGCGGCGTGGAGAACAGGGCTTCGAGCACCGCGGGCGCGTCGCGCAGATCCTGAATCGTCTCGAAAAGGGGCACCACCTGCATGCACGTGCGCACGCCGGATTTGCCGGCCTTGAACAGGCCCGCCGTCTTGAGGAACAGCAGCACCGTGAGCACGTCGAGCGAGGTCGCCGCCATGCTGATGATGCAGGCTCCGAGCGCCTCGACGCCGAACAGCTTGCGGGCGAGCGCCACCACGCGGAAGGTGCGAATCACCTCACGGGTCTTCGGCGCGAACGCGTCGAGCTCCTGTGGAATCAACGGTCGCGGCGAGGCGAGTTCGGCGAGCACCCAGGCG
This sequence comes from Oscillatoriaceae cyanobacterium, assembly GCA_036703175.1. Classification (GTDB taxonomy): domain Bacteria; phylum Cyanobacteriota; class Sericytochromatia; order S15B-MN24; family JAQBPE01; genus DATNPP01. The sequence continues at coordinate 10,142 of DATNPP010000656.1, read as the reverse complement.
AGGCGGTCCGCCTCGGACATCGACTTGAACGGGACCTCCGAGAGCTCGAGCGTATCCACCACGTCCGCGAGCGCCTCGGCGTGCACCGCGCTGTGCTGACGCACATCCAGGCTCGCGACGTGGAAGCCGAAGGTCTCGACCTCACGGCGCCAGGTGTCCAGCACCTCGCAGGACACGCGCCGGCCCTTGTTGGCCTTGAGGCTCTCCTGCATCAAGCGGATATCGGCGAGCAGGCCATCCGAACTCGTGTACGCATCCTCGAGCATCCGCGGATCGAAGTGTTGGGCGTCTTCTAGGGTTTCCGGCAGATGCGCCAGGGTGTTGCGAAGCCGCTGGTGCATCGTGGCGAGCTTCTGACGATACGGCTCGTACGGATTGCGCTCGGCGAACTCGTGCGACAGCGCCGGAAAGCGCTCCGCCTCGGCGGCTATAGAGCGTTTGAGGTCTTCGGAGACCTCGGTCCAGTGAACGGACTGGCTCAGCTGGGCGCTCACGCGCTCGGCGGTCGCGATGTGCCGGCGCAGCATGAGCTTGCGCGCCATCACGAGCACCTCGTAGGTGGTATCGGCCGTGACGTTGGGATTGCCGTCGCGATCGCCCCCCATCCACGAGCCGAAGCGCAAATAGGCCGGAATCTCGAAGCGCTCACCGGGATAGGCCGCCGCGAGCGCATGCGCCAGCGCCTCGTAGACGCGCGGCAGCACGTCGAAAATCGTTTCCTCGAAGTAGTAGAGGCCGTGGCGCGCCTCGTCGAGCACGGTGGGCGCCCGGTGGTGCACTTCGTCCGTCTGCCAGAGCGACTCGATCTCGGAACCGATCAGCGCGTCGAGCTCTTCGCGCTCCAGCGGCGCCAGCAAGGGATTCTCACGCGCCTCGAGCGCGCGGGCAATGCGGTAGTGCTTTTCGAGCACCGAGCGACGCAACACTTCGGTCGGATGCGCCGTGAAGACCGGCCGAATCGACAATCGCCCCAGCAATTCGCGCACGGCCGCGGCACTCACGCCCGCGTCGGCCAAGCGGCGCAGCGCGGCCTCGAGTGACCCTGCCGCCGGCGGATTGTGCGGATCGCGGGAATGGACGCGAAGCCGTCGCACGCGGTGCTGCTGCTCGGCCAGATTGACGAGCTGGAAGTACAGCGAAAAGGCGCGCAGCACCTTGGCCGCGTCCGGCGTGCCGAGTTGTGCGATCAGCTTCAGTAGCCGCTCGCGCAACGCCTGGGTGCCCTCGGGGTCGCGGCGCAGGTCCTTGAAGCCCTGGCGCAGGGTCTCTTCGAGGTCGAAGAGGCGATCGCCTGCCTGCTCGCGCAGCACCGAACCCAGCAGGTTGCCGAGGAAACGGATGTCCTCGCGCAGGGCGCGGTTTTTCTCCTCGCGCTCCCAGCCCATGAGCGCCTGCGTGTCCGTGGAAGCATTCGACATGGCCGGCCCTCCTGCGGCCATAGTAACGAATTATGAAACGTCTGTCACGTGCGGCTCAAAGGTCCATGACGCTGACGATTTCCTGGCACGGCAAGCCGATGAAGGTCTTGGGCGAGGAGTCCAACTGGGCCGCCAGCGAGATGTGCAGGAGCACCTCGCGCGCCCCCGGTGGGCCGGCGATGCCGACTTCGAAGCCGAAAGGTCGCTGCACAATCGGTGGCGTCGGCGTGGGCACGGGCGTCGGCGAAGGGCTCGGCGCTGGAGAAGGCGAAGAGCTGCCGTGATAGCCCGAACTTCCGTGATAGCCGTGGAAGCCTCCGCCGCCCGCCAGTGCGAGCTGCGTGCCGGAAACTTTCACTTGCATCGACGGGCCGCCATGCCATCCGGCCAAGGTGAGGCCTTGCGGCAAGCCCGTCATCTCGAACGGCGCGACAATTTCGGCCGCCTCGGCTGGAGCCTCGGCTTCCCAGTACCAAGGGCTCTTGGCCTCACTGCGCGGGCCATTCCTGTCCGCCAATCCATACGGAAGCATCGAGGTTTGCGTGGCGAAAGACGGCACGGTCAAACCAGGCACGGAGAGCTTGTCCGAATTGAAAGCCACCATGCTCGTCGCGTAACCGTCGAGGGCCGGATCGACGAGCAATTGCTGCGTGTCTTGAGGCAGCAACGCGCTGGTTTGCGTCCAGGTGATGGGCAACGCGTGAGGGGCAGGAGCGCTGAGAAGTCCCACCAAACTGGACAGCGTAATGGAGAGCGTCGGATAGTTATAAAATGCGGTCGAAGCGCTGCTGGCCGAAGCATCCCAAACGGGTCCCGGAGCGGCTTGCTGCAAATTCGTGTTGAACTCGGTTGCAAGCGCCGAGGCAACCGAGGAATTGGCCATAATCGCGATCCGTTGCTCAACCGCCGTGAATTCGCTCTTCTCGTAGAAGGGTTGGCTCGTCCAGCGAATCAACTGCCAGGTGTAATTGGCGCCTGCCAATGTCTTGTGAGGCGGCAAAGCCTTCTGTGCGAGAAAGTAGGCCACGACGCAGTACCGTTGAAGCGTGACTGGATAACTGGGCAGTGGCTTGGTCGTCGTAGGCCCGATCGCCTCTACGGCACCAGACGTGTTGATCGTCACGGGCGTGGCCTGCTTGATGAACACCAGCCCGTTGCCGATCGAACTCTGAACCAATTGGCCCGGCTGGTTCCCGATCGCGCCGAACCCGCCGGTGGGCTCTTCGATCGGAAACCGCTGCAGGTTCGTCGGAATCACCGACGGAATGCCGCCCCCGGAAGCGATGTCCAGCCGCGCGAAGTAATCCGACCCCGGCTCCGGCGACACGCCTTGCGGCCCGGCGAGCAGGCGACGGCACTGGCTCAGATCCGTGTACATCTGCTGCATCGCCTTCTGGCCGGCAACCTTCAACAGATTGGTCGTCACGGCGCTCGCCTGGCCCTTGCGCATGCCCATGAAAGCCGTCATCACGCCCACCACGACGATGGACATGATCGCCGTCGCGACCACGATCTCCAGCAGCGTGAAGCCTGAGCGTCTAGTGTTTGAAGGGAACGTCGACATAACTGTAATTCACCTGCTGGCAGTTGGCCTGGCTGCGGAAACACTCGATGCGCAGAACGAGGGAGTGCCCCATATGTCCCGGGAAGGTCCAGGTCTTCGAGTAAGAGGCGGGCGGCCCGGCCGCGTAGGTTGCCCCGCCGATCGTCGAGTTGACCTCCTCGGTCGAATCATAATAGCCGGCATACGCTTGATGGTCGTCGTTGATGAAGTTCCACGAGTTGCCGTTGTCCTGCGAGTACTTGAGGTTGAACACGGGCTCCGACTCGAACGACGTGTAATCCGCATCGGCGAACGCGTTCGAGAAGAAGTTCCCGTCCCAGCGGGTCCATCCGTAAGTCCAGGTCACGGTGGTGCTGCCACCTGAAACCGTCGTGTTCGCCACCGGAGCGGACGCGTTGACGAGCGGTTGCAGCCGAATCACCTGGCTGGTCGGCTTCGCCGTCGCGTTGTCCGAGAACTTGGGATCCGCCATATCCAGCAGGCCCTGGACGCCCTCGGTCAAGGCCATTTGAACCATGTCGGTCATGGCGTTCGGAGCGCCCGGATCCAAATTGGCATCCAACGTGTTCAACACCACGTAGCCGAGGCTGGTGGGGCTCGTCGCCGGACGCTTGATCACGATGGGCGCGACCGAGTTGCCCGACGAGCTCGAAGCCGAGTCGTAGTAGTACCCCCCGGGGCTCAAGGCCGCTGCCGTCTCGTCATAGAACACGCCCCATTCGAGCCCGTTGTGGGTGAAGCGGGTCGCGGCCCAATCCGGCGGCTTCGCGTTCGCGTCCGTCGAATCGAGGAAGAACGGATACTCCCCGAGGTACGACGACGACAGGCTCATATTGAACGTGGCGTTCCAGTTGTCACAATAAGGGGAAGTGGCGCTCGCGCCGTCTCCGCCGTTCGGCTCGACCGCCGCCCAATCCGAGGTCGTCGTGCCGCCGAGGAAGAACTCGGCCGGTCCGTAACTGTTCGAGTCGGCCGCACCGAGGCTCCCGTTGCGGTCGTAGAGCAGGCTCGTTCCTGGCTGCGGCGCATCGAACGAAGCCGGCAACGTCAAGGGCCCGCCGGCGTAGCTGTAGCGCTTGTAACCGTCCGAGGTCTTCAAATTGCCGTAGGCCAACCAGTTGCCCCATTGGTTGTCCGGCCAGAGCTCGCCGAGCCAGGGCGTCGCGTACCAGCTTCCGTTGGAAACGAGCGTCCGATGGCCGTTGAACTCGTCGAGGGTGCTCAACGACGTACTGCCGCCGGAATTGAAGAGCGCCTGAGGCACGTTCTCGAGGATCTCGCCGCCGAGCGTGAAGTAGGTGAATGCCTGGCCCTCCGCGTTGACGAAGACGGCGTTGGCGCCCAGCAGCGCATCGCGCCAGAGCTCCATGAAGGCGGGCAAATCGACGCTCGTCTTGTGCCCGGTGGTTCCATAGCCCGCAGCCGTGGACGAAAAGCTCACGCCCGCGGGCGTCTGCGATCCGTACGGATTGCTCGAGAAGTCGCCGAAGTAGCGGTTGTATCCGGTCGCGGCGCGCACGTCCTTGTAAGGGTTCTCGCGTGGATCGCCCATATACTGGAACTGCTCGATCGCCGGCACCTTGTCCGAGCCGATCCACACGTAGGTATCCGAGCGATTGGGCTCCTCGATGCCGTCGATGTTCTCGTGATCGGGCTGGCCGATGGTCGTCGTGATCGTCAACGGCTGATACCCATGCCCGCTTTGCAGCGCGGAGGTGGCCTTGAAGAGGATGCGCACGCGGGCGGTGTTGCGCGGTGCACCGGCTGCATAGGTCGCACTGAGCGACGGCAGGGCCGGATCGGGGAAGTAATTGAAGCCGTCCAACAGAACGTTCGGGTCCATGCCGCGCCCGGCGAGGGGCTTGTGGCAATAGGGCAGGTTCTTCAACTTGATCCGCAGATCGTTGCCGGACCAGTCGGGATCGCCGTCGATATAGTGGCCATGCGCGGAATCGACCGCGTTGTCCGCCACGTTCGGGCTGTACGGATTGCTTCCCATCGAGAAGCTTGCTCCATGGTTGTTCGGCCAGGCGCGGACCCATTGGTAGGGCGCCACGTTCCCGGTGTCGTAGTCGTCCGGCAAGACGTCGATTTCGACCTGCTTCTCTTGAGGCTGGCCGGAATCCCACGTGTAGAGGTTGTTCTTGACGCCGCGAAGCAGGATGCGCGCGCTGTGGTAGGGGTTGTAGCCGGCATGGAAGTCGGACCCGTCCGTCGCGTCGAGATCGGTGCCCTGGTTGCTCGACAGGTAGGGGTAAACGCCCAGGTTGACGGTCTCGGCTTCGCTGTACGTCGATCCGGTCGCCACGGCCACATGCATATCCAGGGGATGCGTCACCAGGCGCGCACGACTTCCGTCGTCGATCGTGCTGCTGTGGCCGACGTTGAGTCCCCAGTGCCTTTGCAAATCGTCGTAGCCGCTATGCCAGCCGCTGTTCGTGTCGTCGGGCACGCGGGCCGCATCCGAGTAGTTGCGCACCGGAGGAATCGGCAGCACGGAGCCGTTGACGTTCACGACGATCGCGTTCTTCAACTGGCCCTCGGCCATGAACTCCAGCAACAAGTCGAGCGGAATGTCGTCGAGATCTTCCCCCGCGTTGTACCACTTGGTGTACTCCTCGGGATAGCGCAGGGCATTGTTGAACTGGTCTGCCCAGGCGAAGTTCGAATCGTCGACGTAGAGTTGCGACGATGAGCCCCGGCCGCCGCGCGTCCAGGCCGTCGACTCCACGAGATCGGTGCCACGCCCGTCTTCCATGCGCTGGCCGCCGACTCCGAGGCTCGAATTGCTCATGAGCGACGGATCGAAGAAGTAAGCCGTGCCCGAGGCGGCGGGCGGCGACAGTTGATTCGACGGATCGCGAGAGCCGGGATACGCATACGCCCAGTTGGCGAGGCTCGTGCGATCGTTGCGATTGTTGTCGTACGGCATGTAGTACGCGTCGCGCCCCGAGCCGAGGCGCGTGACCCAGTGCAAGCGGAACTCGAGCCCGGTGTTTTCGCCTTCGAGGGCCCCCACCGCATTGTTGATCGCCGTGCGAATCGTCTCGGGATCCGCCCAGCTGTTGATCGCGTTGCCGATGTCCACCAGAAAGATGTCGTAGACGTCGGTCGGCACGGTCTGCGGCGGCGTGGCCCGAATGACGTTCGTGACCACCGAGAGCGCCTTGGTGTTCGGCTTTGGCGCCGCCGACTTGTTGGTCGTATCGGCGAGAAAGACCTTGATGGTGACCTGCGAGGACTTGTCGTCGCTGTCGAGCGGCAGCACCACGATCTGCCGCACGAAGCGATAGGAGGCCCCTTGAGGGGTGTTACCGCTCAACGAGTCCTCGGGATGGCCCACGTTGGGATCGATCGTCAGCTTGAAGTTGTAGCGGCTCGCGCCGTCCGCGAAGGTCGCGACATCTTGCGGCGTCAGCTGGGTTTTCTGGGTCTGAAGCGCGACGATCTCCTCCATCATCTGGGTCGCCTTCTGCACGGCGAAGGCGCGATCGCGCTGATTTTGGTTCATGCGGACGGTGGCGGTCTGATAGAGGCCCATGGCGAGCAGCACCGTCACCAAAACCGATGCGGCGATCAAGACCTCCACCAAGCTCATTCCACGGCGCATGGGGCCCCTCTCAGTTGTTGATCACTTTGAGCGCGGCCCGCGACTCGCGGTAATTCTCGAGTTGGTTACAAATGGACGTGACGGTGCCGTTGTCGTAGGTCAGCGTTACGGTAGGCGTGCTGCTATGGCCACCACCAGGGCCCCCGCCATGGTAGCCGCCAGGACCGCCATGGGAGCCGCCATGACTACCATGGCCGCCGCCGCCGCCGCTGGAAGTGAGGAAGGAGGCGTTGCCGGTCACGACGACCTCTCCCGTCACGTCCGTGTTGCCACCTTGCACGTAGTTGCCGTTCACGTAAATCATGCCCGTCCAAGACTGATACGTGCTGCTCTGGGCGATGGTCAAGCTGCCGTCGACCACCAGCACGCCGCCGCCGCTTAGCGGGTGCGTGCCGTCGAAGGTGATGCTGCCGCCGACGGGTTTGATGTAGACGACCGCCGAGGCGGGCAGGTTGGCCGGCAAATCCGAAACCTTCGTCGCGCGAATATCGGCCAAGCCCTCCAACGTCATGCTGTCCGGGACGCCGAACGCGTTCGACCAACTGATCTGGCTCGTGTCGTAAGCGCTGTTGACCGGCCCGTTGTAAACCGTGTTCGTATGCGAATTGCTCGGATCGGGATTCGGCGTGCCGGCGCCACCCTGAATGCAGTCGTTGCCGCCCGAGCCGCCGTCCAGCGTCACGTGGTTGTCGTCCGTGCAGGTGACGTTGCCGCAACCATTGATGGTGAGCGCAGCGCCGTAATCTTTGAATTGCAATCGTCGAATCTCGGTTTCCAGGTCCACCTGCCCGAGCACCTTGTTGGGCCACTGAAAGAAATAACTGCCGGGAGCGTTCTGAACGTAGACGTAGCCCTGCGAGCGCAACCGCCAGACCGTTCCGGCCGTGCTGACGCCCTCGTTGGTGCTGACGTCCCGAACGCCCTCGTATTGGGTGCTGCTCGCGTTCGCGAGGGAGACGGGCGTCAATTGATCATCCGAGGCCCCTTGAAGGACCTCGTATTGGCTGTAGTGGCCCTTGGCGTCGCGCTGGAGGCGGGTGATCTTGCCGACTTCGTAACGCCCCCACAGGTTGCTGCTCGAATCGAGCGAGTATTCGCGCACGATGCCCAGATTGGGCTCTCCGGCCCCCGATGCCGGATCGATCGACTCGGGATCGTCGGTGTCGCCACTTCCGGGATCCCCCGGAGAGGGAGCCGGTGTCGGTCCAAAGCTCGTCACGGGCTGGGTGGGCTGGCGCCGAAACCAGGCGAGCGTGTCCATGAGGCCGGCGCGTGCCATGTTGTAGGCTTCCGCGTCGTAGTTGCCCTGCGAGGCGACTTTCGTCGTGCTGTCGAGGAAGCGTATGCCGGCGACCATCAAGATCGTCAGAATGGCGACCAGAAAGAGGGCATTCAGCAACGCCATGCCGGAACGGCGCGCCAGGCGAAAGGAGAACGGGGCCCGAGGCTCCTTCCCCTTCGGCGGCGACGCGGTTGCCCGTACAATTGCGCCGATTCTGGCCATGCGCCCCTACTCCCAGTAGACTCCACCTCTTCATCTATTCCCGTACCGCTTGCAAGTTTAACGGCCGGCGTCGCGGTTCAACGGTCGCGCCGTGGGCGCTCACGGCGTAGAAGAGGCTCGCGGTGGGTAGGATAACGGTGCACTTGCCAAACAGAGGAATGACCCGCATGCTTTCGGAGCACCCTCCCGCTGTTCCATCGCGACGAAAGACGCTCCAAGGCAAGCTGCTGCGCTGGATCACAAACGCGTTCCTCGTCGCGTATCTGGGCTCGGTCACGCTGTGGCTCTGTCCCGGGCAAAATCTGCTCGTCTCGCGCCTGCAAAACGCAATCTCACCCGTCGTCGATGCGCTGGGCCTGTGGCAGGAGTGGGCGATGTTCGCACCGGAGCCTGTTTGGAAGCAGTACCGACTCATGGCCGCCGTCCGCTTCTCCGACGGCTCCGTACGCCGTTGGCATTTCACGGATTCGGATCGCCTGGAAGGGTGGGATCGCGTCCGCTATGATCGACAGGCCGCCTGGGTCGAAAACGTGGCCGACTACGGCACCAGCGCCTATGGAGACGCGTGCGTGTATGCCGCACGGCAGCTCTATCGCGCCAATGGGCCACGGCCCTTGGAAGTCACGCTGATGCGTGCGTGCCTCTACACGCCGCCTCCGGAAGTGGGTCTGTACGGCATCTCCCTCGACAAGCCCGCGTTCGTCAAGATCTATCACCGGGCGATTTGCTCCTTGGATCTCGCCCCATGATGCGTTGGGCCCAGTTGCGCGAGGCGTGGGAGGCGTTCTGGTTCGAGCCGGAGTCCGCCTTGCCGATCGCCGTGTTCCGGATCGCCTTCGGCCTGCTGCTCATGCTGGAAGCGGCATGGCTCGCGCCCGATTTGCTGACGTACTTCGGCCCCCATGCGCTCGTCTCCAGGGCCACCGCCCAAGCGTTGATGCCGGGGCCGCGCCTGAACGTGCTTGCGTGGCTGCCGGACACGGATGCCAGTGTCATCGGTTTCTACAGCGTCTACGTGTGCGCGATCATCGGCTTGACGCTGGGGTTCCGCACGCGTGCCTGCGCGGTGCTGACGTACGTCGGACTGACGAGCCTGCATCATGCCGACTCCTTGATTTTCAATGCGAGCGACAACCTGCTGCGCCTCGATGCCTTTCTGTTGATCTTCGCCCCCGCCGGAGCGCGGCTTTCACTCGAGGCGCTCGCTCGAGGGCGCACGGCGGCGGAAACATTGCACGCCCCGTGGGCACAACGCTTGATCCAACTTCAACTCTGCCTCATGTACCTGAACGCGGTCGGTTGGAAGCTCGACGGACAGCACTGGCTCGATGGAACCGCGGTCTATTACGCCCTCCAGGCCGCCCATTACCGGGGCCTGCCCGTGCCTTTCGTGACGACGAACCTGACGTCGATTCAACTCTTGTCGTGGGGCACGATCGCGCTCGAGCTGGCGCTCGGCATCCTGGTGTGGCTGCGCGAAACGCGCTACCCGGTCTTACTCGCGGGCGTCGTCTTCCACCTCTGCCTGTGCTACAGCATGAACCTGCCCTTCTTCGAGTGGGTGGTCCTGGCGCCCTATGTGCTCTTCGTGCAGGCCGACGACCTCCGAAGGCTCGCGCGTCGGCTTGGCCCACCAGAACTGCTCGCGCGGTTCAGGGCAGGCGCGCTCCAGGAACCACCCGCCCGTTGAAGAGATCCGTCGCGAGCTTCACGGCCTCGTCGGACTCCACCGCCCCCGGCATCGGCGCAGCCTCGGGAGCGGCTGAATCGACCTCGTCCAGCCAATCCGGCGGCTCGGGCGGCGGTGGATCGTCGGACGGCGGCTCGAGCCGCACCGGGGCGGCCGGCATCGGGGCCGGCGCAGGCGGGGTTGCCGGCTTGGGTGCCGCGACCTTTGCTGGCGCGGGTTTGGCCCCCTTGGGGCCGGCCGTTTCCAGGCGCGCGTAGGCCCCCTGGCCGAACACCTCGACGATCGCCTCCGACAGCAGGGTCTTCTTGTTCGCCTGCTTCTCGAACATCTCCTTGCAGGCCCGCGGCAACGAAATC
>DATNPP010000645.1:0-3697 GCA_036703175.1 Oscillatoriaceae cyanobacterium | reverse complement strand
GTGTGGTGGTGGCAGAGGGCGCAGAGCTAGGCGATCCTGAATCCGACGGTGAAGCCGTCGAGACACCTGCCGATGTCAACACGCGCGAATCGTTTGCCCGCGAGAGACGCGGCGTGGTTGGTTTGAGGGTCGATTGCATCTGCAGCGGCACGTCGAGGCAGCCGGCCGTCAGAGCCAGCAGAACCACCCCTATCCACCCGTGCTGCGCGACACGCCTCAAATCCCACACCCCTGCCGGAGGCACCGGAAACCGCCAAGCATGACTTTATATACCCGCGCGCGACCATGCAGTGATCGGACCACCATTCGCGCATCGGATGGGCGGGTAGGGAACAAGAAAGGTGTCTCGAAACCCTCCAACGTCCGCTCGAATCGAAGATGACCACCCCAACCGCCCAATCCTCCCCCTTCGCCGGCTGGTCCGTCCTGGCCGCCGGCACGCTCGGCCTGATGATGACCCTGCCGGGCCGCACGGCCGCGCTGGCGGTCTTTCTCGATCCGATGCTGCACGAGCTGCACCTCGGCCGCTCGCTCGTGTCGGCGCTCTTTCTCGTCGCGACGCTCGGCTACACCTTGCTCCTGCCCCGCGCGGGCCGGCTGCTCGATCGCCACTCACCCCGCGTGTGCGTCGGCGTGGTCGTCGTGCTGTTCGCGATCGCCTGCCTCTTCTCGAGCAGCATTCACAGCCCGCTCACCTTCTTCCTCGCGCTGTTCGCCCTGCGTGCCCTCGGCCAGGGCGCGCTGCTCATGATCTCCCAGCACACGATCAACCTCTGGTTCGTCGCGCGGCGTGGCCTGGCCGTCGGAATTTCCGGCGCGGGGTTCGCGATCGCCAGCATCCTCTTCCCGCTGGGCATCGGGCACGCGATCGGCGCGATCGGCTGGCGCGACACCTTCGTCGCGCTCGGCATGTTGCAACTCGCCGTCATGCTGCCCGTCGGCCTGCTCGGCTACCGCGGCCGCCCCGAGGATCACGGCTTGCTGCCGGACGGCGCCCAAGCGCCCGTCGACGAGGATCACTGGACGCGCGACGAGGCGTTGCGCACGCCGACGTTCTGGGTCTTCGCCGCGGGCATCGTCGCGCTGGCCGGCGTCTCGACGGGGCTCGAGCTTCACCACTTCTCGATCATGGCCGAACACGGCCTCACACGCCCCGAGGCCCTGGCCTACTTCGTGCCGATGGGGCTGTTCACGGCGCTATCCAATTTAGGCGCCGGCATGGCGATCGATCGCAGCGAGCCGCGCCGCGTGCTGCTCGCGGGGCTCGGCTTGCAGGCCCTGGCGCTCGTGATGCTCGGCCACGTCGCAGCCGGTCCCGCGCTCTGGCTATATGGCGCACTTCAAGGCCTCTCGCTCGGCGTGCTCGCCACGCTGACGAGCGCCGTCTGGCCCCACTACTTCGGCCGCCGCCACGCTGGCGCCATTCGAGGCTTCGCCCAGATGCTCTTTGTCTTCGGCACCGCGCTCGGACCGATGCCCTTCGCGCTCTGCCACCAATGGATCGGTTCGTACGAGCCGGTCGTGCTCGGCAGCCTGGGGCTGCTGGTGGTCACGGGGGCGGCGGTAGGCTTGCTGCACCCGCTCGAGAGAAGGATGCCGCAAAGCAGCGTGCACGGATAGCGAGTCAGCCGCTCGGCCTGATTCGAACCTTGTCCATGGTGGCCGTCACGAGAGCTCCTTGCGCCAGTTCAGCGGCGTATCGCTCCAGCACGTGTCGACAAAGCGTTGCTTGGCGTTCGGGCGCGTCTTCGAGGAGCCGAACGATCCCCACGTGCGGCAATCGTTCCGCGACGGCCAGCCAGCCATAGTCGGAGTCCAAGGTGATGAGCACACGCTGCTCGGCGTAGGCGCGGGCCAACACGGCGCGATCGCCTGGATCCGGCCCGAGTTCAGGAACGTGGGCGACATCGTAGCCGTAGGCTTCGAGAGCACGGCAAAGCCGAAGCCCAAGGCAACTGTCCAGGAGAAGCTTCAAGACGCCTGGCTTAGCGTGACGGGCTCTTCGCGCTCACCCGCGACGGATTGGAAAGCCCGTAGCGCGAACGTCAGGCATGCCTGGACGTCCTCTTTCTCGAGCCACGGAAAATCCGCGCGCAGTTCTTCGGTCGTCATGCCGGCCGCCAAGTAACGCAACACATGCTCGACGGCCAAACGGCGTCCGCGCACGATCGGCTTTCCCCCGTAGATCGCGGGATCCGTCGTGATTCGCTCCATCAACTGCACTTCGTCCACGTTCGGCCTCCTGCTCGGCGAGCACGCCGTGCACAGACGATCGATTGCGTCGATCATAGGTCCATTATACCCGACGCCGATTTCCCCAAGAAGCTGCAAATTTGCCCAATCCATCACGCATTTTCCCGCCCACGAATCACCCGAAGTGCGGCATCACCTTCTCGGCGAAGGTCCGCAGCGATTCCAGGACAAGTTCGTTCGGCACCGTTCCCATCTGCATGACAAGGATCAGCTCGTCCACGCCCGCCTCGACAAAACGCTCCACCGTCTCGCGCACGCAAACCGGATCGCCGATCAACGTCGCGACAGGCGCCCCGTCCTGATTGCGCAGATCGCGAGCCGCTTCGAGGTCGTCGTCGGCCAGAAAGTCCCGGTTCACCTCGAGCGGGCCGAGGGGGCGATCGCGCCGCAGATAGTAGCGCTGCAAGCTCTCCAGGAAGAAGCGCGCGCCGCGGAAGCCGTACTCACAGGCCTTGCGATCGTCGTCGAGCACCAGCGTCGCCGGCGTGCAGGCGAAGTGGTTGGTCTTGGCGCGCCCCGTCGGAGCGGCGGCCGCCACGGCCTCGCGGTAGTCGCGGACTTTTTGAGCCAGCACGTCGTCGCTGCCGAACACGAAGTTCAGCGCCCCCAAGCCCAGCTCGCCCATCGCGCGCACCGAGGCGGGGCTCGAGCAGGCCGCGAAAATAGGCGGATGGGGGGCTTGCACCGGTTTCGGCACGATCTGCGTCGGTGGAATGTCGAAGAAACGGCCCTTGTGCGAGAAGACGTCGTCGCGCCACATGCGCGGAATCATCTCCAGCGCCTCGAGCCACTGGTCGTGCAGCGTGGCCACGTCGCACTCGAACGCGCCCTGCTCCACTAGCGACGACGATTTGCCCGTGCCCCAGTTCACGCGCCCTTCGGAGAGGATGTCCAGCGCCGCGATGCGCTCGGCCACGCGGATCGGGTGGTTGTAGCGGTAGGGCAGCAAGGTGATGCCGTGGCCCACGCGAATGCGCCTGGTGCGCGCCGCGACGAAGCTCAAAAAGATCTCGGGCGCCGAGGAATGCGAGTACTCGTACAAGCCATGGTGCTCCACCGCCCAAATGGCATGGTAGCCCAGTTCATCCGCCAGCACCGCCTGCTCCAGGCAGTCGCGAAACAGCGCCGCCTCGCTTTCGCGCGTCGGGCCCGCAATCTGCATCTCGTAGAACAGGGAGAACTTCATTCGGCCTCCCGAGCGAGCCAGCGGAGATAGGGACGCAGCAGCGGGCCGAGCGGGCCCGAGGCTTGCTTTTGCAGCATCTGGCAGATCGAGCCGACCAGGGCGATCGCGAAGGGGTCCCCGTCGATGCGCACGCGGCCGGTGAGCTGCGCGGTCGGCATCGAGGCCGTGCCGGCGAGCAATCCGCGGAACAGCCCGGCGCTGAGCGTCAAGGTCGCGTTCGGCGCATGCATGGGGCCCGGCAGCACGCGCAGGCTCGCT
>DATNPP010000641.1:0-4587 GCA_036703175.1 Oscillatoriaceae cyanobacterium | reverse complement strand
TCGGCAGCGGCTCGGGCGGCGTCGGATCGCCGAGCGCGGTGGCGCACAGGGGCAACATGGCCGCAGCCATCCGATCGTGAAGGCTCGCCGCCGACAAGCGCCGCAAACAGGCCACCCAGGCGCGGCGCGCCGATTCCACGTCCGCGAGAAATCCCGTCGCCTGCGCGGCCTTGAGAAGCGTCGGCCACTCGTGCAGCGCGTCGTGGGCGTGCGGACGCTCGCGCACATAACAGAGCGGCTCGGCCAGGTACGCGCCGTCGCCCTCGGCCAACAACGCGAGCCACAGGGCCAGATCCGCGTTGGCGCGAAACGACGTGCCGCCGATTCGAAACAGGGCTTCCGCCGCGCGCGTGCCACGCGAAAAGAGCACGCCGGAAAGCGCGCCGAGCAAATTCCGCTCCGCGCGCAGCAACAGATCGCCGAACACCATCCCCGGCAAGTGCGTGTCCTGCGCGAACAGCAGCGCGGTCGACGGCGTGTCCGGCAGCGGTGCGCCCGCAGCATCGACGCGCGTATGCTTGCCTGCGGCGAGGATCACGCCGGGCATTCCGAGCAAAGGCGCGGCGAGGCGTCCCAGCGCGTGCGGCACGAGGCGATCGCCGGGCCGCAAGAAGACGACGAAGTCGCCGCGGGCGAGCTCGAAGCAGCGCCGGGCGGCGTCGAGCCCTTCGAGCGCGCACGGTTCGAAGCGCACGCGCGAATCGAGCGCGGCGTAGCGCAGTGCGCAGGCCATCGCCTCGGGCGACGCGGGTCCGGCGAGAATCACCTCGAAATTGGGGTAAATCTGCAGCAGGGCGCTCCGCAGCGTCTGCTCGAGCAGCGCTGCCTCCACATCGAGGGGTATGAGCTGGCTAATCAGTGGCAGCGGCGCGGAAGTCATCGCCCATTTCTTACCCCGGCCCCCCCTTTCGCAGCACGCCACGCATCACAGGAGGCGCTTTTTGAAGACTTCTTCGGATCGACGCCCGCTGGTGGTGGTGCTCGGCATGCACCGCAGCGGGACGAGCGCCGTCACGCAAGGCCTCGAAGCGCTCGGCGTGTCGCTCGGGACCGAGTTGCTACCGGCGAACTTCGACAACCCCAAGGGTTTTTTCGAGGATCTGCGCGTCTTCGACCTCAACGAGCGCGTGCTGGGCGTCTTCGGCCTGAGCTGGTCGGATCTGCCGCTGATCACGTCCGAGCAGTGGCAGAGTCCCCACTTGCAAGCGCTGCGTCTCGAGGCGCGAGAGCTCTTGCAGACGCGTCTGGCGCAGTATCCGCTCTGGGGCTTCAAGGACCCGCGCACGGTGCGCGTGCTGCCGTTCTGGAATGCCTGCTTCGAAGAGCTGCAACTCGCGCCGCGCTACCTGGTGAGCATCCGCAATCCGCTCAGCGTGGTCAAATCGCTCGCCCGGCGCGACGGCATGTCGCCGGAATGGGCCCACCTGCTCTGGCTCGTGCACATGGTGCCCTACCTGACGCTGATTCGTGAACACCCGCATGTCGTGGTCGACTTCGACCGCCTGCTCTCCGCGCCTCCGCACGAGCTTGGCCGAATCGCGCGCGCCCTCGATCTGACGCCCGACATGGAGGCCGTCGAGCGCTACGCCGCCGAGTTCCTGTCGTCCGGGCTGCGCAACTCCACGTTTCAGCTCGACGACCTGGCGGCGGATCCCCATCTGGACGGCCTGAGCCTCCAAGGCGCCCGGCTGCTCGATGCGCTTTCTCGTGACGAAGGCGCCGACGCGTTCTGGCCGGAGTGGCAATCGCTCGCCGGCTCCCTGCAAGGGCTCGCCCCATTGCTGCGTTTCTTCGGCAATCGCGAAAACGACGGCCTCGGGCACGAGCGCAATGCGTTGCTGGCGCGACAGGCGGATCTCACGCGCCAGATCGACTATCTGCGCGGCGAGCTCGCCGCGCGCGAGAGCCTGATCGAGGCCCTCTACGCGCGCCTGGAACAGGCCGGCCAGCCGGCCCGCTAGCCCTCGAAGCGCACCAGGTTCGGCTGCGGATCGAGGATCGACTGGTACTGCGCCGCCGAGCCGAATCTGCCGTCGGGATCGAGGCGCTGGTAGCGCGCGAACTTGGCCTGACGATCGCGCTCGCTCGCCCAGCCGAGGTGCTTGAGCCGCAGCTCGCTCTGGGCCATGCGCAGGTGCATGACGTCCTGCGGAAAGCGCCCGCAGTGTTGATCCGTCTCTTGCCAAATCACCGGACGCCCGGGCACCCGCCGCACCAGAAACGGGCGGTGGAAGCGGTGTGCGCACCAGTAGGCATCGTCGCGATACCGCGCCTCGTCCCAGAAGTCGTAGAGCCTAAAGGCGATCGCATCGTATTGGTCCTGATCGATCAGCCGGCGAATGCCCGTGCGCATGCCGTCCTCGAAGATCTCGTCAGCGTCGAGCACCAGTATCCAGTCCGATCGCTCCGCAAGGGCGAGTTCCCACTGTTTGCGCCGCAGCAGATGCTCCTGATGGAAGGACGATTGCTCGAGGCGCACGATACGATGCGGCACGCCCGCGAGCACCTCGCGGCAGACCTCGACCGAATCGTCCGTGCTGCCGTCGTCGACGATCAGCACCTGGTCGACGTACGAGGCCGCGTGCGAGAGCACCTGACGCAAGTACCGATCGGCCTCGTTGTGCACGAGCATCGACAAAAGCACCCGGTTGTCGCGCACCTTGCGCACGAACGGCACCGCCTGAGGCGCCTCGGGCTTGGTCTCGAATTCGAGCCGGTCGATGCACCAGCGCTCGCCCTCGCGGCGCATCAGCGCGTGGGCCGTCAGGTGATCCTGGAAGGGCTTGCCGCCCTCGCTCCCGGTTTGCAGCACCTTGGCCTCAATCGCGACCGCCCCCGGCTCGATGAGCGCCGGCACGTGCGAAAGAAAGGCCATCCGCGAGACGGTCTGCGTCTCGCGCGCGATGCGGGCAACCTCTTCGGCGCGCGCGGCGTGAGCCTCGCGCAGCGACGATGTGAAGCCTTCGACGCCCGCCTTACCGTCGTTGGTCTCGTGATGCGAATGCCCCCAGTCGATCAGCGTGGCCTTGAAGGCGTCGAGCGCCTCGATCTCGTCTTGACGTTGACGCATGCCAGCTCGATAGGCCGGCACGCGCGCGAGGTCCTCGTTGCGATAGAGGTGCAGCGCCGGGTAGTGCGTGTCGACGTACAGCGTGATGCCGAGGGTCGCCGCGCGCACGCAGAAGTGCCGATCCTCGCCGTTGTACTCGAGATCCGGCACCTCGTTGTAGTTGGCGCCCAGCTCGAAGGTGCGCCGCGAGAAGAGCGTGCAGGCACCCAACCCGCCGACGCGATAGACGCCCGGGCGGCGCAGAATGGCGAACCACTCGTCCTCCCGGCGCCGGCACTCGTCCGGCGAAAGATTCTTCTCCCAGCGCTTCTGTTGAAACGTGACGTACTGGCCCGTCAGCCAGACCTGCGGCGCCTCGGTCTCAGTCGGCGTCCAGCGGGTCCAGAAAATCTCCGAGATCACGTCGACGCGCGCCTCGATCAGGCACTTGAGCGTCTGAGGATGCAGCACGAGATCCGAGTCGAGCATGAACAGGCCATCGTAGCCGCCGGAGAGCGTGACCTGGATCATCTGATTGCGAAAACCCGCGACGCGCCAGGCCAGATGTTCGGTCCAGACGTGCGTGTTCTCGTTGCGCTGGTAACCCGTGAGACGCTCGCCGCCCGAGGCGATCATCACCTGGCCGGAAGGCGGCCGAAAGCTCCGCAACAACGCGCTGGACTCAGCATCGGCGTTGTCGTCGATGAAGGCAAAGTCGACCTCGAGGCCGCTCGTGTCGAGCGACGCGAGCGATTGCAGGTACTCGGCCAGCCGTGCGGGATCCTGATGTACCGGGCCGCCGATCACGATGCGCTTCATGGATGCTCCTTCCGAACACAGGCAACTTACCCGGGCGATCGCTCGACCTATGGGACGCTCGTCTGCCAAGGGGACCGATCCTCCACTCAAGATCGTCTGCTCCCGTGCCGACAATACGAACAGACGGTACAGCACCAATCGGATTTGAGGCACGGAGGCTTCAATGCAGATCGGCGGATCGTTAGGGATGACGATCAACCGCTGGAACCGACTGAATTCGGATAGCATCGGCAAGGCCGTCGCGCGCCTCAGTTCGGGGCTGCGGATCAACCAGGCGTCGGACGACGCCGCGGGCTTGCAAATATCCGACAGTCTGACCAGCCAAATCCGGGGCACGGCCCAGGCCATCCGCAACGTGCAGGATGGCCTCAACATGCTGCAGACGGCCGATGGCGCCTTCGGCAGCATCACGGACATGTTGCAGCGCATGCGCCAGCTCTGCGTCCAGGCCGCGAACGGCACCTATGATCTAAGCGATCGCCTTGCGATCCAATCCCAGCTCGACTCGCTCAAGAACGAGATCGACGACACCGCTTATTTCACGACCTTCAACGGCATCCAGCTGCTCACGAGCAACACCAAGACTTACAACCCGGGGTCGTTGAACTATCAGTACAACTCCGGCAACGCCCCCGCCGGCGGCTGGCTGGACCCGACGGCGGCGGACACGCACGTGCCCACGCCCGGCAGCAGCTACCTGGGCGTCACCTATGACGCCA
>DATNPP010000634.1:0-8307 GCA_036703175.1 Oscillatoriaceae cyanobacterium | reverse complement strand
GCTGGCCTCGCCCGCCAGATGGCGATCGTCGGTCAGGCAAAGGGCCTCGGGGCCGTCCGGTGCGAGGACCAGGCGCGAGATCGCGCAGTTCGTCGACGAATGCCGCCAGGGCACTTCGCAGGCGTCGCCGTCGAGCAGCTGCGTGAGAAAGGCGTTCAGCACCCCGCCATGCGCCACGACGACCACGCGCTCGCCGGCATGCGCGCCGGCGATCGCCGCGATCGCGTTCCAGACGCGCACGACGATCGAATGAATCGGCTCCCAGCCCGGAATCAGCTCGTTGTTACGCGGATGCTCGCCGCGCGCCTCGGCCGCGTCGTACGCGGCGAACGCCTCGGGCTGCAACGCGCGCATGTCGTCCCAGGTGTGGCCTGAGAGCGCGCCGATGTCGATCTCGACCAGATCGTCGACGAGCCTCGGCGTGTGCGCCAGCGCGCGGGCGATCGCCGCCGCCGTTTCCGCCGCGCGGCTCAGCGGGCTGGTGTAGACCGCGGCGACCGGAGAAAGCGTCGCGACGTGCGCCGCCGTCAGCTCGGCCTGGCGCCGGCCCAGCTCGGAGAGCGGGTAATCGGCGCGGCCCTGGCCGATGCCGAGGGCGTTGGCGGTCGATTGGCCGTGGCGTACGAGCACGAGCTCACAACCGTTTCGGGGCATGGGATTCAGGACGTTCGCCACGGGGTCTCCTTTGCAGCCTCCATGCTAGCGTGAAAACGCGGGATTTTGCCAGTTGCGCCAACTCGGTTATGCTGAGGGTCGGAGGAAGCGATGGCGGATCTGTTCATCACATCGAACGTGAGCGTCCCCGAGCAGGCGATCGAGCTGCGCGCGGTGCGCTCGGGCGGCCCGGGAGGCCAGCACGTCAACAAGGTCTCGAGCAAGGTCGAGCTGCGCGTGCCGCTCGATGCCGTGGTCGGCCTCTCGAACGCGGCACGCCACCGGCTGACGCTGCTCGCCGGTCGCCGATTGACGGCCGAGGGCGTGCTGGTGCTGACGTCTTCCGAATCGCGCCACCAGTTCGACAATCGCCAGGAGGTCGAGCGCAAGCTCGTGGAGCTGATTCGCGAGTCTTTGGTGGCCCCCAAGGTCCGCAAGGCGACGCGACCCACCAAGGGCAGCCAGGAGCGCCGCCTGGAGAGCAAGAAGCGCCACGCATCCAAGAAGTCCGGCCGGGGACGGTTCGAGGAGTAGTCTTTCAACGCCTCACCGCATGATCACTGGCCCCGCCCCTCTCGGGCGGGGCCAGTGGATTTTCCGCTGGGCCGATTGATTCTCGATAGGCTAGCTACGGGTTCTGAGGGCGCGGGCGATGCCGTACAGGCTGATCAACACCCAGGCGCTCTCGAGCACGATGAAGCCGTACTGGCGCGTCACGATCGCCGAATAGGCGAGGCACGCGCCGCCGACCAGGTTCATGGCCTGGTAGGGCATCGACTCGGCATCGAACTTGCCGAAGGTGTTGGTGACGAAGGCGGCCAGAATGAAGGCGGCGCCGACCAAAGAGACGATTTGTTCAAGCGGAAGCATAGGCAACTTTCTAGGACTCGTCTCGATTAAACCACTCTCGAACTGCCAGGACAAAGCCGGAATGCTACAATTCAGCCATGTCCCCGTCGACCCTCGCCGCGCCGGTGCTGCGCATCGGTTCGCTGGAATTGAGAAGCCTCGTGATGCTTGCCCCCATGGCAGGCGTCTGCGATTCGCCTTTCAAGCGCCTGGTGCGCCATTTCGACCCTGACAGCCTGTTGTCGACCGAGCTGGTCAACGGCGAGGCCTGGCTGCGGGGCCACTTCATGATGCAGGAGCGCGTGCAACTGCACCCCGACGAGTCGCCCGTCGCGCTGCAGCTGTCGGGCCACGATCCGTACTTTCTGTCCGAGGCGGCCCGCAAGGCCGAGGCCGAGGGCGCCGATCTGATCGACCTCAACTTCGGCTGCCCCAGCCCGCCGCTGGTCAACTCCGGCAACGGCGCGGCGCTGCTGCGCGATCCGGACGCGGCCGGCCCGATCTTCGAGGCCGTGCGCAAAGCCGTGCGCGTGCCGCTCACGGTCAAAATGCGCCTGGGCTGGGACGACACGCGCCAGACCGGGCTCGCGATCGCCCGCACCGCCGAGGCCTGCGGCCTGGATGCCGTGTGGGTGCATGGGCGCACCAAGGTGCAAGGCTACACGGGCGCGGCGGATTGGGAGTCCCTGAAAGAATTCAAGGCCGCGTTGAGAATTCCGGTGATCGGCAACGGCGACGTCTTCACGCCCGAAGACGCCAAGGCGCGCATGGACCTCTCCGGCGTCGACGGCATCGCGATCGGCCGCGGCGCGATGGGCAACCCGTGGATCTTCCGCCGCGCGAACCACTACCTGCTCACGGGCGAACTGCTGCCCGAGCCGACCTTGCTGGAGCGCATCGAGACGGCGCGTCTGCAGTGCCGCTATCTGATCGAGGAGATCGGCGAGCGCACGGGGGTGCCGGAGTGCCGCAAGCACGTGGCCTGGTTCGTCAAAGGGCTGCCGGAAACGCAATCGCTGCGCGCGGCGGTCAACCAGGCGAAAACGCCCGCGGATCTGGACGCGGCGCTGGATCGCTACCTCGAAGCGCAGCCGGATTTGACGGTCACGGCGCGCGCGGAATGGATGGGCACGCTCGTCGATCCCAAGTGGCAGCGCTACAAGCTTTGATGCGCCCGTCGCGTCGGCGGCGTATAATGGGGCGCTGGAGGCACCGTGAAGACCGCGCTGCTGGTAATCAACTTCGGCGGCCCGCAAAGAGCCGAAGAAGTCGAACCCTTTCTATTCGAGCTGTTTCGTGATCACGACGTGATCCCGCTGCCCGGCGGCCCGTGGATCCAGGACGCCTTCGCCCGCCGCTTGAGCCGCAAGCGCGCGCCGCAGACGATCGCCCAGTACGCCCGCATCGGCGGCGGCTCGCCGCTGGTGCCGATGACCTTTTTGCAGGTCGAGGCGCTCGAGGCCCGGCTCGTCGAAAAAGGCCACGCGCTCGAAGTGGCCGTGGGCATGCGCTACACCGGCCCGACGATTCGCGAGGCGCTCGCGCAGCTGAAATCGCGCGGCATCGAGCGTTTGATCTGCCTCGCGCTCTATCCGCACTTCTCCTTCGCCACCACGGGCTCCAGCTACAACGCCGTCGCGCAGGCGCTCGCCGAGCTGGACATGGCGGGCCTTCCGGTCAGCTTCATTCCCGCCTGGCATCACGATCCCGGCTACCTGAACGCCCAGGCCGACCGCGTGCGCGAGGCGCTCGAGAAGGTGCCCGAAGGCCTCACGCCCCACGTGCTGTTCACCGCCCACGGCCTGCCCGTCTCGTTCATCGAGCGCGGCGATCCCTACCAGGCGCAGATTCAGAACACCGTTCGGGACCTGGTGCGCAAGCTGGACTGGCAAGGCCCCTACTCGCTGGCCTATCAGAGCCGCGTCGGCCCCGCGCGCTGGCTCTCGCCGGCGACGGACGAGGAGCTGGAGCGGCTGGGCCATACCGGCACGCAATCCGTCGTGGTCGTGCCCGTGAGCTTCGTGGGCGACCACATCGAGACGCTGTACGAGCTCGACATCGACTACCGCGGCGTGGCGGAGCGCGCCGGCATCGCGCACTATCTGCGCGCGGGCGCGCTGGACGTGCATCCGGAGTTCATCGGCGCGCTCGCGACTCAAGTCGAGCAGGCGATCGCCGCGCGCACCCGTCCCTGCGTGCGCTGTTTGCTGCCGAAGGACGAGGCCTACCACGCGCAGTCACGCTGCCCCGATTGCCAGTTCAAAAAGCCGGCCTATCTGGGCTGGCGTCACGTGACGCCGGCGGCCGCGCCCGAGAACGCGGCGATCGCCGAAAAGCCCTGATGGTATGATGAGGCTATGGACGCGCTGCTGGTCATCGGCCTCTATATCCTTTGCACCATTCCCTTTCTGGTGCTGTTGGTGATGATGCATGCCCTGAGGAGCGACTATGCCAAGCTCTTCATCGCGGGAATCGTGCTGCAGATCGTCCCGCTGGGCCTGATTTTCTTTCCGGTCGGCTTCTTCGGCGTCGGTTTGCTTTGCTACACCGGTATCAGCTCAGGCCGCCGCTTGCGGCGCTTTCGCGCGAGCGGCCTGTACAACCCCGACGTGCTGAAGCGCTGGAGCTGGGAGTTCATCGCGAACGTGATCGCGATTGGCTTCAGCTTCGAGCAAAAGGGCGTGGCCTGGCTCTTCACCGAGGTCACCAACCGCCATGGCTTCGGCTTTCTGTGGAACGACCTGGTGCCCGTCAGCCTGGCGATGTGGGCCGTGCTCGCGGTGTTGATCGTGCGCGAGCACAGCCTGCGTCGGTTGTTTGTCTGACCTATGAGGCGATGGTCGCGTTGTCGGCCGGGATGACCTTCTCGAGCGCCTGACGGTCGATGCGCGTCACGACCAGATTGTAGATCAGCATGCCGATCATCGAGGCCAATCCGATGGCGGCGAACACGTACCAGATCGTCACGGGGTGATCGAGGTTCCAGAGCAGTTGCTGCGCCTGGGCCACCGTCAGGTGCGCCTTGGCCGCCATCGTCGACAACACCTGGTCCTTCGGCAGCGCGTTGACCGCCGCGCGGGTCATGCCGAAGTGCGAGACCATGTAATCCTGCGCGAGCTGCACCTTGTCGGCGTGGTACTGGTAAAGCTCACCGCCGATCCACGAGCCGATGCCCCAGCCGATCGCGTTGGGCACGTTCGCGTAGCCCAGATAGAGGCCCTTCTTGTCCGCCGGCGCGATCGAGGCGAAGTAATCGTTGGTGCGCGGGCTCGCGAGCATCTCGCCGATCGCGAAGACGAAGATGCCTCCCGCGCACAGCCAGCCGCCCGTGGTCGAGCCCAGCAGCAGCATGCCGATCGCCGTGACGAGAATGCCCAGGCAGATGGCGGGCAATGGCTTGAAACGGCTCGCGATCGCCGCGATCGGAATCATCAGGAACACGATCGCGCCCGGATCGACGTTCAGCATCAGCTCCGGCGCCACGTTGCCGCCCTTGGCGGCCGAGGCGATCGCCGCTTGCGCGCCCATCACCTGGCTCAGCACCGGCACATGCACCCAGAACTGGCCCCACGCCATCAGCACGTTGGTCGAGGAGATCCAGTCGTCGAGGAAGTTCGGCAACAGGTCGAACATCTCGTTGAAGGTGAGCCAGAAGCCCGAGAAGATCAGCACGAACAAGAAGAGCCGCGGCTGGAAGAACAGGTTCTTGATCGACTCGACGAACACGCCCCAGAACTCGGCGACCATCTCCTTGGCGCTCTCGAGCTTGGGCGGGCGCGGAATGTCCGGCTCCTTGAACATGAGCAGCGAGACGAAGTTGAGCGCGACGAGCACCGCGTTGCCGTAGAAGACCCAGCTCCAGGGATGGTTCTCGCGCAGCAGATTGGCCGTGATCGGCCCCAGAAAGCCGCCGATGTTCACCAGCTGGTAGAAGATGCCCCAGCCGACCGAGGCGTTCTTGTCGCTCACGTTGTGCGCGATGAGGCCCTGCACGCCCGGCTTGAAGATCGCCGTGCCGGTCGCGAGGAACATGCAGCCCGTGAAAAAGCCCCAGAACGAGTGCTGGGTTCCCATGAGCAGGTAGCCGATCGTCTTGATGCCCACCGAGACGGCCACGGTCTTCTTGTAGCCGTAACGGTCCGCGTAGCCGCCCGTGAACATCGGCAGCAGCGATTGCCACCAGGCCCACCAGGCGAAGATGAAGCCCTTGTCCAGGTGATTGAAGTTCAAGCCGCCGTCGGCGGAGGCCGCCACGATGTAGAGCGGCAGCACCGTGCGCACGCCGTAGTAGGCCCAGCGCTCGAGCATCTCCATGATGTTCGCGAACCAGAAGCTGCGGTTGTAGCTGCGGATCTGTTCGCCCAGGGGCTGGTACTCGGCGGATTGAACGGTGGCGGCCATCGCGGTCGGCGTCTCCTTTATCAAGGCCCGGTGCGGGCGGACGTTCTAAAAAGGTACCAGACTTGCGGCGAATCGGCCGCAAGTCATGAGGATGTTGTACCGCCGGCAGGCGGACGCCGCACGGAGCGAGGGTTTTAGGCCACGTCGTTCAGGCGATCTTGGGGCAGGTCTTGCAGCGCGTACATCTGCATGAAAGCGCCTTGATCGAGCACGTCGCCGCCGGCGTCGCCGTAGTGGCCGATGCCGCCCTGATTGAACAAGCCGGTCTTGGGATCGCGGCCCTGCGTCCAGGCGCGCTGCAGGTAGGAATCCATCAGCTGGCGATAGCGCGGATCCGGCGCCACGTGATCGAGCGCCAGCAGATTGCGGAAGAAGATTGCGTTGAAGCACGGGGGCGACTTCCACAGGCGATCGCCCTGCGAGTAGTAGGCGAGCGCGGCATTCGCGGTCTTCTGGGCGTCCTGCAGATACTTCTTGTCGCCCGTGACGCGATAGAACATCACGTCCGCACCGATCGGCGTGCCCTGGTTGTAAGTCCAGAAGTCCTTGCTGAGGCCGCCCTTGTCGTTGAGGCTGTCGTAGTACATGCCGTCGGGCGCGCGCAGGTTCTTCTGCATGAAGTCGTAGCAGTTCTGCGCGAACTTCAGATACTTCTGGTCGTGCGTCGCCTGGTACAGGCGCAGCGCGTATTCGATCGCCGGCCCGTTGGAGCAGGTGTTGCGGCTCATCGAGTCCGATTGCTCCACCCAGTGCAGCCCGCCGTCCGGGTGCAACCCGGTCTGCATGTACGGGAACATCGCCTCGGCCTTTTGCAGATAGTCCTTGTTGCCCGTCTGGCTGTAGGCCTGCATGAAGTCCAGGCCGACCCAGGCGTTGTCGTCGTAGTAGCGCGCGCCGCCGTTGATGCCCGGGCAATAGGCGCCGCCGTTGCCGTAGTACTGTAGCGCGCTCATGGTCTGATTGACCGGCGTGTAGTCGCCCGTGAGGTTCGCCAGATCCAGCGCGCCGCCGATCGCCTGGCCCTGGGACCAGACGGCGGTGGGGTAGAGGCCCTTCGAAGCGGGATCGGTGTACAGGCCCGGCATGCCGGACACGCCGAAGTTTTGCTGCAAGGCCTGCCAGGACGATTGCGCGCGCCCGGTGCCCGTCTTGGCATCCGGCGGCGGCGCGGGGTGGTGGAAGACGCCGCTGATCTTGCTCCAGAGCCAGCCGCCGCCGACGCGGGCCTCGACGATGCCGAGCCGCAGAAACTTGGGCAGATGCGACGTCAAGCCCGTGGGGACGCCGGCGGCATTCGCGCCGGGCTTGGGCGCGACGGGCGCCGCGGCCGGCGTGGCCGGCTGGGTCGAAAGCTTCTGTTTGGGCGCGATCGCCGACGTGGGCGCGCTCGCGTCACGAACCTGCATGGACTTCTCCTCCAACTTCTTCTTCATTTATCCCCGCTCGCTCGCCAAATCTTGCGCCGCAAGCGCCCGCCGTGCTGGAATACAATCTTCGGAGGAGGCGAGCATGGCCATCGTCGAGGAATTCAAGAAGTTCGCGGTGCGCGGCAACGTCATCGACCTCGCGGTCGGCGTGATGATCGGCGGCGCCTTCTCGAAGATCACCACCTCGCTGGTGAACGACATTCTGATGCCGCCGATCGGCCTGGTGCTCGGCAGGGTCGATTTCGCGAATCTGTACATCAACCTCTCGAGGCGCCACTATCCCTCGCTCGCCGCCGCCAAGGCGGCCGGGGTCGCCACGATCAACTACGGCGCCTTCATCAACAACGTGATCGACTTCTTCATCATCGCCGTGATCCTCTTCCTGACGGTTCGCGAGGTCAACCGCTTGCGCTTCGAGCCCGAGACGCAGCAAAAGCCGGTGACCAAGGAATGCCCCTTCTGCTGCTCGTCGATTCCCATCGGGGCCAGCCGTTGCCCGGCTTGCACCTCCACGCTCGAATCGGCGCCCGCCTCCGGCGCGTGAGGAAAAGGTTTACAAGGGAATCTTCTCTTGTAATTCGTTTCCTTATTTTGTATACTCGAGCCATGCTCGGACGCTCGAGCGCGGAAAGGGTGCCCCGTGGAGATGGCGAACGCGACCTTCGGCCAGTTGCTGGCGGAGGGCATGCGACAAAAAGGCCTCGATTACCGGACGCTCGGCAAGCTGGTCGGCGTGTCGCACGGTTACCTCTGGCAACTGGCGAACGCCGAGAAGCGCGCCGTGAACGATCCGGGCGCCAAGCGCAAACGCCCGACGGAGGCGCTGGCGCGGCAACTGGCGGCCGTGCTGGATCTCGACGCGCGCACCGTGCTCGAAGCCGCGGGCTACGGCGCGGCGCGCGAGCCGGCCCTGAGCGGCCCCACGCGCTACGCGACGTTTGCGCCGAGCGCGCGTCAGCTCTATCAGGAGGGCCTC
>DATNPP010000059.1:0-7440 GCA_036703175.1 Oscillatoriaceae cyanobacterium | reverse complement strand
GATCCTTAATTTCCGAGTTTTACATAATGTTCCGAGCGTCGCTTTTCACCTGCCGTCCATGCCCATTTACCCCCCGCCCAAACTGTCGAAGGCACGCCGAAGGATAGGTGTCCGCGGGGATCCAATTGCGCAGCGCTGACGGGTACCCTGTTCATGCCTGAAGACAGGCATCCCTTCCGAGTGCCTGCCCCAAGAGATGGCCTGCGGCACCGGGATGACCTCTTGGCACCGTTTTCGGGATTGATACGAGGCAAGTGTGAATCTTTGGCTCGCGGGGAGCTTGCGGAGCCGGACAAGCTTGAAATGGAGCGAGCGTCCGTGGATGCCTGTTCAGCGACAATTAGGAATACGCCGGCAAATCTAATTGACATCAGACGGATGCCGCCGCACTGGCTGCCCTTGTGGCGTTGAAGCGTGTGAACATCTCGACCAGCTTCTTGTAGCGCGCGCCGGACTGCCGTTCGAGGTAACGCACGCACCTGGCCGCCAGTCTCGCCAGCATCACGTCGGCCAAAATCGTATCAGAGCAAAAATATAAGGGAGATATTGATAATATTTTTCCCAGCGGGAAACTCTGGGTCCCATTGAATGCTCCATTGATCGATGCCGAGGGTACCCTGGATCGCGATCTGATCTGTAATGCGGCGCTCGATTCCTAACTTTGTCGCAAAGGCGAATAATCCGTTGTTGACAATGCCGGCTCTCAGGTCCCCTTCAAATGAAAAATTAGAAAGATATCTTGTTTTGTATCCAATGCTTACCGATAAAAGATTGTCGCTTATTCCCAGTTGTAAGTTTTGAAGAAGAATGTTGGGTTGGATAGTGAACTCTCCAGGCCCGAATGTCCTAGAAAGAGGGAGGCAGGCAAATAGACCAGGCGAAACCTCTCCAATGGAGGTGATGAAGAAATCAGATCTTAGCCCCCAATCCCAATGTGCAACTGAGCCAAGGAAAAGTTTATACCCGGCAGCAACCGAAGGGGAAATCGAAGTTCCACTCGCTTGGCTCGGTACATTGGCGACGGCCGAAGCATTAGGAAGGAAGACTACGCCCATTGCCGCGTGAAATTCTTCATATTTGCCGACTCCGCGAGCATAGAGAAATCCGAGTCCTGGAGCGATTAAACTACCAGCAGAAGCTTGGATGAGGTTACGTCCGTCGCCGATCGAGACAGGGCATTCTAATTCCTGATAGGGCGTACTGGTGCAGTCTTCTGATGAATTGACTTCCTTGAGAGTTGACGCTTGCGCGATAGCTGGAGAGGTCGCCCAGAGGAATCCCATGGATGATACAAGCAGGGCTAGACGTATAACCGTTGCGTGTTGCGAATTGTCAATTGCCGCGCAAGATAAGAGTGCCATGCGCCGGGGAGTTGTGCTGCAAAAGTCTGTAAATCTCACGATGAATCACCTGCCAAATCTATTTGGCTCCATCAGTGCCTTCCGATATTGGGAGACAGATGGAGCCTGAAGTTTGCTACTAACCAGTTGATGGATTGGCTATGGTCTCAATACCGTACCTAACGCATCGAGAGCACGACCGACCGGATAGCTGTAGGAATAATTCACTAGGCGCTCCCAAACGGTGTCAGTATTACTGGCCTTGCCGTTGGCTATAAGGGCCAGAGCGACTCCCGAAACAATCGGTGCAGCCATGCTGGTTCCCCCAGAACCATGGGTCCGGTTTGAATCCACTCCGGGAGAAGGGGCAACAGCGACGACACTGTCTTGTTCACCCGGAATACCCCAACCTCCGCCTGGGGCATAAATATCAACGACGGAGGAGAGAGAGTTGGAGCGCTGTGTTCCCCAATGGGACAAATTTCCATACCAATTGTAGGCTCCGACTCCAATCACCTGCGAGTATGAAGCAGGATAGAAGTCCTCGTCACCATCATTGCCAGCCCCTGCAATCAGTACCACACCACTATTGTATGCATTCACGATCGCATTATAACTCCAGTCCGGGGTCGGATTATTCGAGCCGTAGCTCAAATTAATCACTCGTGCTCCCCAACTTACGGCGGTATCAATTGCGCTACCGTGTTCCCAACTCGAATTATCCGTATTCATAAGGATCGGAAGTGCGTTCGGGTATGAGCCGACCGTGCCTGCACTATCTGCCCAGCGTGCAAAAATTACGGAGGATACTTCGCGGCCATGCCACCGGGCATAGGCATCCACGTTTTGAGCACCTTGAATGCTATACGAACTATCGACGAAATTGTATGTCTCCTCGTTCATGGAGACAATCTGCGGAGGCATGTAACTTTCGTTGCTGCCTTCAAATCCTCCATCGACGACAGCAATACTGAGATTAGTACCGCCGGAAGGCTCATGATTGGCGAGGTCGTCGTTGCCATCGGCAGGATCTTCTTCGAGATCGCACCCGTAAGTGCCGTACTGCGACGGCGCCGTCCACCAGAACATATTGTCATCGGGACACGTTTCGGTCGGCGATGGAGCGCCCTCGGCGCTACCTTCTAGCGAAGAGCAGTTGTCGGTGACATAGTTCAACGAGGACTTTCGTCCTCCACTTTCAAGATCATGTGCGATCCTAAGGGACTTCGCGAAAAATGCTGCCTGATGTTCAGATGAGAAGGTATAGCTCCCGCGGAGCCCAAACTGTTGTGCAAGAGTAGGAAGTTCTGATGAGCTATCGCTCGAGTCGGCATCTAAAGAAAGCAGGTAGTTGGGCAGCCTCGATTCGGTACCCGCCGGGAGTTGTTTGTAGGTACCGCCGGATTTTGATCCCTGGATAATTGGACGCCCGGGGATGATTTCCTGCTTGAGAACTGACGCATGGTACGTTTTAAGGATCGCTGGCAACTCACTGTCGCTATCTAGACTAATCGCCATCTGCTTTGACTTGAAACGCACCGCATGCCCGTCGACCGTAAACGCTTCCGAATCGGCACCCGTTGACTTCACACTCAAATTTGCAATCTTAAAGGTGAATTTCTCTTGATGTTGAAGGTTGCCCGCGGAATTCAACAGGTTTCCAGTCTGGGTACCGTTTTGTTGCATCGGAGTGGATACATAAGCCTTTGTGCAAGCTGAAAGTGCCACTAATGTCGAGATTGAGAGTAAAATCGCGTGTTTGGTCAATGCAAGATCTCCTATCGTGACTCTGTTTGGGTGGGGCGGGAACAAGAAGGCTATCTCTAAATAAAGGCCCCAAATCGACAACTGGCCGCACGATGAATTCTTGACTGCAAAGCCTTCAACACACTATTTGGCCGATCAAGAAATTATCTCCGACTTGGAAAGCCCCCTTGCCAGGTGCATACTGATGGATTCGATCCTCTTTGTCAAGTTTGGCATCGATATTTTGCTGTGCTATCGAGGGCGGAGAGCGGTGAACGAATTAGGTAATTGCAGCAATGGGGATGCTGCCAAATCGCGCTGGCAAATCTGCCATAGCACAGCTCGCTCGCTCCGTTTAGCCTGGAATGAGGAGGGCGCCATGGACGAGCGTCTGCGACAGCTTCGCTGGTTGCTGCTGTTCCGGCTGTTGACGCTCGGAACGGCGGTCATGCTGCTGCCTGCCAAGGTGACGTTGCCGGTCCAGCTGGTGCCCTGGCTCTGGATGTGGGGCATCGGCGCGGTACTGCTCTGGAGCACGCCGCTGTGGGGGCCGGCCTGGCGCGAGGAGCGCATGCTGGGGCTGGGCGCGCTGATCGACGCGATCGCCACGTCGGCCCTGGTCTACCGCTTCGGCCAGGCGAACAGCCCCTTTGCGCTGCTGTACCTGCCGCTGTTGATTCAGGCCGCGGTGTTGTTGCGCAAGCCCGGCTACGCCCTCGCGGCGCTGTACGCGGCGGCCGGCTACGCCATGGCCGTGATGCCGAGCGTGAGCGCCGGCTACTACCCTGCCTGGACGCCGCTGCTCGTGGCTGGCGTGGGCTTGCTGATCGGCTGGGTCGGCTTGATGGGCGCCACGCTTCGGCGCGAGCGCGCGCAGCGCGTGCGCAGCCGGCGGCGCTACCGCGATTATCGCGAGCTGGTCGAGTGGCTGCCGCACGCGCGCGAGGACGCGGCGTTCTGGCGCGCCTTTCTCGCGCGCGTCGAGCACGCCGGCGGCTTCACCGACGGGGCATTGCTGCGCTGGGAGGGGGCGCAGCTGCGCGTGGTGGCGAGCGATCGCACCGAGGCCTGGGAGCGCTTCGCGAAGCGCCATTCGAAGCGTCTGCTCAACGGCGTGGCCCGTGGCGGAACCAGCGAATTCTTCGTCGAGGAGCGCGAGCATCCCCGCGCGATCGCGTGCTGGCCCGTGCCCGCGCTGGATCGCGAGGCCGCCGTGTTGTGCCTGCTCGCCCCCGAGGTGCTCGAGACGCGCGAGGTCGGCCGCCGGCTCAAGCCCTGGCTGCCGTTGGCGGCGATCGCCCTGGCGCTCGGCCCCGCGCATCTGTCGTTGCACCGCGCGCCCGTGGACTGGCGCGTGCTCATGAACGCCACGCTGCATCGCTTGCACGAGCGGCTCAAGGACTACCTGGTCCTGGTGCACGTCGATCAAGGCGTGATCGAGGCGGACGCGCTGCTGCTGGCGGACGCGATCGCCCACGTGATCGAGGACGCGCTCGATCGCGTGCCGCGCGGCAGCCACGTGCGATTGTCCGTGCGCCGCGCGCCGGACGGCTGGCACTTCGAGGTCACGAGCTCGGCGACGCCCGCGCCGGCGGCTCCCGAGAGCCGCCCCGGGCTGCTGCTCGCGCAACAGGTCGTCGCGGCGCACGGTGGCGAGTGGCGCGCGATGGCGAGCCCCAAGGGCCTGTTGCTGGGGTTCACGTTGCCGCCCAAGGCGGCCTGAGCCCCCTTCGCCCGAGGTATAATGGCGCCATGGCGCTCACCCTTCCCAAGCCCGTCGTCCGCATCGCCGAGATCGGCAGCTGGCTGCTGCTCGGCGGTCTGCTGCTCTACCGCTTCGTGCTGCCGCACCCTTCGGCGCCTCTCGGGCCGCAACTCGCGGCCACGCGCTTGGCGGCGCAGGGCAAGCCGCTCGTGATCGAGTTCTCCTCCACGCGCTGACCGGCGTGCATCGCCATGGGTCCCGTGGTGCACAGTCTCGAAGCTTCCTACGCCAATCGCGTGCAGTTCCAGGTCTACGAGCTCGACCAGCTGCGACCGGGCACGGGCGACTTTCGAGCGGCCGAGGCGCTCGGCCAGGCGGCCGGCGTGAACGTCACGCCGACCTTTCTGGTCGTCGACGGCCACGGCGAGCCGCG
Organism: Oscillatoriaceae cyanobacterium; assembly: GCA_036703175.1. Classification (GTDB taxonomy): domain Bacteria; phylum Cyanobacteriota; class Sericytochromatia; order S15B-MN24; family JAQBPE01; genus DATNPP01. The sequence continues at coordinate 2,216 of DATNPP010000059.1, read as the reverse complement.
CGCCAAGTACGAGGGCATCACGTCCTACGCCACACTGGTGGGCGAGCTGAACAAGGCTCTCGCCAGCCGCTGAACCGGCTGACGAGGCCTGGTTACGTTGTCACAGCAGGGCTTTTGCGGTACGCTGAAGTCGTTCTGGAGGAATTCGATGCGCGCCGTCTCGTCTTTGATCCGTTGGTCCGTCGGCTTGCCGTACAGCCTGCTGGTGATGTCCTTTTTGTTTCTCGCCAGCTACGTGGTGCCGCTGCCGCGCTTGCATCCGGTGATCCGCGTGCTATTTCGCAGCATGCTCTGGATCTTCGGCTTGCGCGTCGAGGTCGAGGGGCTCGATCAGATCGATCCGACGCGTGGCTACCTGTACATGTCCAATCACGTGAACCTCTTCGAGCCCTTCGTCGTGGCGGCTTACTTTCCGCAGTGGGTCGTGGGCGTCGAGAAGCGCGCCAACTTCAAGATTCCGGTTTACGGCCCGCTGATCCGCCGCTGGGGCAACATCGCGATCGATCGCGACAACACCGCCTCGGCGATCCAGTCGCTGGAGCGGGGCAAGGCGGCGCTCGCCCAGGGCATCTGCGTGCAGCTGATGCCCGAGGGCACGCGCACCAAAGACGGTTCGCTCGGCCCCTTCAAGAAGGGCGGCTTCCACCTCGCGCTCGACACGGGCGCGGCGATCGCCCCCTATGCCTACCAGGGCATGTTCGACTTCTACAAGACGGGCTCGTGGTTGCTCACGCCCACGACGCTCCGCGTGGTCTTCCGCGCGCCGATCGAGACGGCGGGCCTGACGCGCGCCGACCTTCCGGAGCTGATGACGCGGGTGCGCGACGAGATCGCCGGCGCGCTCGAGCCGGGCCTCGCGCGCATCGTTCCGGCGGACCCGGCGCCGAGCGCGACGATCTGAGCGGCGGACTCCCCTTGACGTCCGTTTAAAGATTGCCTAATATAGTGCTTGCCGGAGCGCCCGCGAGGGTGAGCAGGCAATTTGGCCCTATCGTCTAGAGGCCTAGGACGGGACCCTCTCACGGTTCAAACCCGGGTTCGAATCCCGGTAGGGTCACTACAGCGGTCGCAAGACCGCTTTTTTTTGCCCAAAATTACAGGAGACGCCGCCATGCAACTCGACATTCTCAACCTCGGCACCCCCGAGACCCAGGCCCGGGTCTTGCTGAACCACGCCGAGACGCTCGTGCTCATGGAGGCCTGCCAGGCCCTGCGCGACGCGCGTTTCCCCGGCGTGCTCGACAAGCTGCCGCGCATGTTCGACGAGGAGGACCTCGCGCGCGTGGTGGGCAACGAAGAGGACATGCAGGCGCTCATGGGCATTCTCGAGGCCGAGCAGGCCTTCCACCAGGCGCTGCACCTCTTCCCCGAAGGCCACGCGCACTAGCGTGCGCCTCGACGGGCGAATCGCCCTCGTCACGGGGGCCAGTTCCGGCATCGGGCGCGCGATCGCGATCGCCTTCGCCGAGGCCGGCGCGGACGTGGCGATCAACTACCGCGACAACGAGCGCGGCGCTCACGAGGTCGCTTCCGAGATCGAGAAGCTGGGCCGCCGCGCGATGCCCGTGCGCGCGGACGTGACCCATCCGCGCGAGGTCGAGGACATGGTCGAGCTCGTGACGGGCGCCTGGCAGCGCCTCGACGTGCTGGTGAACAACGCCGGCGTCGTGCGCCGCGGCAGCCTCTTCGAGATCGACGCGGCCATGTGGGACGACGTGGTCGACGTGAACCTCAAGGGCGCCTTCTTGTGCGCGCAATCCGCCGCGCGCTGGATGCTGCCGTCGGGACGCGGGGCGATCGTGAACATCGCGAGCATGCGCGGCGTCGAGGGCGGCAGCACGAGCATGCACTACGCGGCGGCCAAAGGCGGGCTTATCACGCTCACCAAGTCCCTGGCGCGCGAGCTGGCCCCCGCGATCCGCGTCAACGCCGTGGCTCCGGGCTACGTGGAGACGCGCATTCAGGCGGACCTCACGCCCGAGAAACGCCGGGAGATCATCGCCTCAACGCCGCTCAAGCGCATCGGCCTGCCCGAGGAAATCGCCCGCGTGGCGCTCTTCTTCGCCTCGGACGCGTCTTCGTACGTGACGGGCCAGACGCTTCTGGCCGACGGCGGCCGGGTCATGACCTGATCCGCATGGCGCCCCCTCCCCTCGGTGGGGGGGAGGGACGCCGAAGCCCTGTTCAGGGGCTTCGGCTGGGAGGGGGAGTCTCCC
>DATNPP010000624.1:0-4708 GCA_036703175.1 Oscillatoriaceae cyanobacterium | reverse complement strand
GATTTGCATGTACAGGGTCTTGCGGCCGCCGATGTAATCCTCGACGGTGCGGTCGTTGATCTTCACGGCGCCGGTGCCGGGCACCAGGCGGACGCGGGCGACGGAGGTCTTCCGGCGGCCGGTGCCCCAGTATTGGGCGGTCTTGTTCGCCATCTCTATCGCTCCTTACTTGCTGATGGTGTACGGGGTGGGCTGCTGCGAGGCATGCGGATGCTCGGCGCCCGCGTAGACCTTCAGCTTGTTGTACTGCGCACGACCCAGCTTGGTGTGGGGCAGCATGCCGCGCACGGCGAGCTCGACCACGCGGGTCGGCTTCTCAGCATGGAGCTTTTCGAAGTTCATCTGGCGGAAGCCACCCGGCCAGCCGGTGTGGTGGCGGTACAGCTTGTCGCTGGTCTTCTTGCCGGTCACGACGATCTTCTCGGCGTTGACGATGATCACGAAGTCCCCGGTGTCGACGTGGGGCGTGAAGGTCGGCTTGTTCTTGCCCCGGAGAAGGTTGGCGACCACTGTCGCCAGCCGGCCCAGGGTCTGACCCTCGGCGTCGATGACGTGCCACTGGCGCGTCACGTCGCTTTCTTTGTCCATATAGGTATTCACGGAATTCCTCCTGGTATGTCAGTGTCTCATCCGCTCGTGCGGAACAAGACGTCGTTTTTCGTGTCGAGCCGCTTCCACTGGAAGCAAGAAGGGTAACCGACTTCCACGAACGTGAGCCCGTGGGGTGGCGCCGTGGGGCCCGAAGGCTTCGGCGCCGTGCCGTTCCAGGTGTCGCGGAAACCTTCCACCGAGAGCACGCCTCGGCCTACGCGCAAGGCGGTGCCGATCAATCGGCGCACCATGTGGTAGAGAAAGTGATCCGCGGTGATCTCGAAGTGAAGCGTGTCCCCTTCTTCGATGAGCCTCGCTCGCGAAACCGTGATGATCGGGCTGGCCGGATCGGATCCGGTGCTGCCGAAAGCGGCGAAGTCGTGGGTCCCTAGAAGCGAGGACCAGACCTGTTGCATCGCGTCGGTGTCGAGGGGTCCCTCGATCCAGCTCGCGAAGCGGGCTTTCAACGGGGCGCGGGGCCCCCGATGCACCACTGAGTAGCGGTAACTGCGGCTCGTGGCCGAATGACGTGCGTGGAAGTCCGGGGAAACCTCTTCGGCACGCCAGACGGCGATGTCCCTGGGCAAAACTGAGTTCAGCGCGGGCACCCAGGCTTCTTGCGGAATAACCTTGGGTGTCTGAAAGCTGACCACTTGCCCGGTGGCGTGGACGCCCGTGTCGGTGCGGCCGGCGGCGGCGGTTTTCACCGCCACCTTGAGCACCTTCGCGAGCGCCCGCTCCAGCTCTTTCTGGCCGGTACGGCCTTTCGGCTGAATCTGCCAACCGGAAAAGTCGGTGCCGTCGTAGCTCACGCCCAATTTGACCGTGTGCACGACGGCTCCAGGCTAGCTCTCGACGCTGATGATGGCCATCGGCGCGCCATCGCCCAGACGGGGGGCCGTCTTGACGATGCGGCTGTAGCCACCGGGGCGGGTCTGGAAGCGGGGCGCGACTTCGTCAAAAAGACGCTTGACCACTTCCTTCTCGTAGACGAATCCGGCCACCTGGCGGCGGGCATGCAGATCACCGCGCTTCGCGAGGGTGATCATCTCCTCGACGACCGGCGCCAGCGCCTTGGCCTTGGCCTCGGTCGTCTGGATCTTGTCGTGCTTGAGGAGCGCCGTCGTCAGGGTGCGCAGCACGGCCTTGCGTTGATCCGCGGGCCGCGCGAGCAAATGACGTTTCTTTTGGTGACGCATTGGTGTTTTCCTTTAACGCTCCCTCCCCATGGGGGAGGGCCGGGGAGGGGGCGGCTATTCCGCGCCGGCCAGCTCTTCGCCGCGGTCCTTGGCCATGTTGAAACCGAACGCGCGCAGGCGCTCGATCACTTCGTCCGCAGACTTCTTGCCGAAGTTCTTGATGTCCATGAGCTCGCGCTCGGTCTTCTTGAGCAGGTCGCCCACCGTGTAGATGTTGGCGCGCTTGAGGCAGTTGTACGCGCGCACGGAGAGATCGAGCTCTTCGATGCTCATGTCCGTGGGCTGCGCGCCGCCCGAAGCACCGCCCGACGTCTCGCCGACGCCGGCCAGCTCGGCCTCGCTGCGGCCGAGGATCGCGAAGGGCTTGAACTGCTCGATCAGGATCTCGGCGGACTTGGCGATCGCCTCTTGGGGATCGAGCGCGCCGTTGGTCCAGACCTCGAGGATCAGCCGGTCGAAGTCGACCTGCTGGCCCACGCGGGTGTCCTCCACCGTGTAGTTCACCTTGCGCACCGGCATGAAGATCGCGTCGGTCGGAATCACGCCGACGGCCTGGTGGGGCTTGCGATTGCGCTCGGCGGGCACGAAGCCCTTGCCGCGCTCGACCTGCAGCTCCATCTCGAGGCTCGCGCCCTCGTCGAGGGTCGCGATGTGCCAGTCGGGGTTGATCACCTCGACGTCGGGATCGACGACCAGATCGGCCGCCGTCACGGGGCCCTCGCGGTGCACGCTGAGGTGCGCCGTCTTGGCCTCGTCGCCGTGGAGCTTCACCACGACGCCCTTGAGGTTGAGGATCACGTCCACCACGTCCTCGCTGATGCCGGGGATGGTCGTGAACTCATGCGGCACGCCGTCGATGCGGATCGCCGTGATCGCGGCGCCCTCGAGATCCGAGAGCAGCACGCGACGCAGCGCGTTGCCGAGCGTGGTGCCGTAGCCGCGCTCCAGCGGATCGGCCACGAACTTGCTGTAGAGGAGGCCTTCCTCGGTAGTGCGCGTCTCCACGCATTGAATATTGGGCTTGTCCATCAGTTACGCTCCTAAACCGGAAGAACTTAGCGCGAGTAGTACTCGACGATGTACTGCACGTTGGCCGGCGTGTCGATTTCCTCGCGGCTCGGCAGGCTGACGACGCTGGCGGTCAGTTGCGCCGTGTCGAGGGTCAGCCAGGTCGGAATGCGGGGAGCCGTCGTGCCTTCCAGGCGCTGCTTGAAGAAGTTCTGCTTCTTCTCCACGACCTTGAGGGTCATGCCAGGCTTGACCTGGTAGCTGGGGATGTCGGTTTTCACGCCGTTCACGGTGAAGAAGCCGTGGCGCACGAACTGGCGCGCCTGCGGGCGGCTGGCGGCCAGGCCCAGGCGGAAGATCACGTTGTCGAGACGGCGCTCGAGCAGTTGGAGCAGGATCTCGCCCGTGACGCCGCGCTGGCGGGTCGCCTCGTCGTAGTAACGACGGAACTGCTTCTCGAGCACGCCGTAGACGCGACGGCACTTCTGCTTCTCGCGCAGACGGATCGCGTACTCGGAGAGCTTCTGACGCGCCTGGCCATGCTGGCCGGGGCGGTAGCTGCGGCGGGTGATCGCGCACTTCGCGCTGTTGCAACGATCGCCCTTCAAAAAGAGCTTGACACCTTCGGCGCGGCACAGCCGGCAAACCGGGTCGGTATAACGAGCCACTTGGCTATTCCTCCTTGCAAGGCCCGCCGAGGGAGTACCTTTCCTCGGGCGCGGGCGTTCGTGATCTTAGACGCGGCGACGCTTGGGGGGGCGGCAGCCGTTGTGCGGGATCGGGGTCACGTCCTTGATGAGCGAGATCTCGAGCCCCGCGGCCTGAAGGGCGCGGATGGCGGTCTCGCGGCCCGAACCGGGGCCCTTGACGAAGACCTCGACGCTCTGCATGCCGTGCTCACGGGCGCGCTGGGCGGCCGCGTCGGCAGCGAGCTGGGCGGCGAAGGGAGTGCCCTTCTTGGCGCCCTTGAAACCGGCGGTGCCGGCGGAGCCCCAGGAGATCACGTTGCCCTGGGAATCGGTGATCGAGATGATGGTGTTGTTGAAGGTCGACGAGACGTGAACGACGCCGTTGGCGATGTTCTTGCGCTCGCGGCGCTTCGGCTTGGCACTGGGCTTAGCCACGGGTTTGGTGTCCTCCTAATAACAGGTACTTTGCAAGGAGTTGGCGGCGAGAGCGTATCGAGGGCAGCCTTCCTCGACGCGAATCGCCAATTCCAAGAAACTACTTCTTCTTGCCGGCGACGGTCTTCTTCGCGCCGCGGCGAGTACGAGCGTTGGTCTTGGTGCGCTGACCACGCAGCGGCAGCCCACGACGATGGCGAATGCCACGGTAGGAGCCGATGTCGATCAGACGCTTGATGTTCATCGAGGTTTCGCGGCGCAGATCGCCTTCAACCTGATGGTTGCGGTCGATCTCTTCGCGCAGACGCGAGATCTCGTCCTCGGTGAGGTCCTTCGTGCGGGTATCCGCGTTGATCGCCGTCGCTTTCACGATTTGGCGAGCCTTGAACGGACCGATGCCGAAGATGTAGGTGAGCGCGACCTCGATGCGCTTGTCGCGCGGGAGATCGACGCCAGCAATGCGGGCCATGGGGTCGGTTTCCTCCTGTTAACGGAAAAGTAATCTTACCATAAGCGCGCTTGGCGCGCCAATGGGCGTCATTAGCCTTGACGCTGCTTGTGTTTCGGGTTTTCGCAGATCACCATCACGCGATTGTGGCGCTTGATGACGCGGCACTTCTCGCAGATCGGCTTGACCGAGGCACGGACCTTCATGGGGCCTCTCCTTTCTCGTATCCTTTAGTTTAGCCTTATACTTGCCTTAACACAAGGGGATCGCGGAAGGATCCCCGATTTTTGCCCTTTTAGAGGCGCGTCGTGATCTCGGCTTCTCCCTCGCTCACGATC
>DATNPP010000618.1:0-5336 GCA_036703175.1 Oscillatoriaceae cyanobacterium | reverse complement strand
CAAGACGTTCCCGCCGAAGCCGAGGCGATTCCGGCGGTCGGCGAGGCGATTCGCGCCTTTCGCGCCGCGTTGCCGGACGCGGACAACCTCGGCCGGACCGGCGATTCGCGCGATCTGTACGTGCTGGTCGATCGCTTGACCGCGGCCGTCCGCGAGGCCTATCCCGCGAGCCTCTGCCGCGCCGGCTGCAGCCGCTGCTGCGAGACGTCGACGGCCGTCTTCGACGTGAGCCGTGCCGAGTGGGACCGCATCGCGCAGCATCTCGACACCGCATGGACCGCCGAGGAGCGCGAAGCCCTCGCGGCACGCTTCGAGCGCGAACAGCGCCCTCAACTCTCGGCGTACCGCCTGTTGGGCCTGGTAGGCTTCTTCGAGCCCTTGATGGACGCGTACTTCGCGCGAAATCCCTACCGTTGCCCCTTTCTCGTCGACGGCCGTTGCTCGATCTATGCCGCGCGTCCGCTCGTTTGCCGCATGTACGGATACTTTCAGATTCGGCGTCGCTGGTATACGCCGGCGAGCATCTATGCCTGCCGGGATCAGACGCGCACGTTGAGCGCACAAACGCCGCTGCACTTGCCCGCGACCAACACCGTCGCCGTGCGCTCCCGACGCCTCACGGGCGGCCGCGCCCGTCTGCTGGCCTTCTGGATTGCCGGCTGGCTCAAACGGAGATGTGACAAGAGCGCTTGATCCGCCGCCTGTCAGCAGCTAGAATGGCTTGCACCGCGCCACTTTTCACTCCCCCAGCGGCGCGCGAGCCTTGAATGTCGATGTTGCACCCGAGCCCGAGCGCCCCGATGCCCGTGCGGCGCCTGCGCCTCAAACCCGTCTACGTGATCGTCGCGGCGCTGCTCGCCGCCGGTTCGGGATTGGCCTGGTGGCTCGAGACGCGTCCCGTGCCGACCGTCTTGCCCGTTCCGCAGTTGGACGCTGGCGAAACGAGTGCCTTGCTGTCGGCCATTCAGCCGGGCTGGCCCGTGAAGCGGCCCCATCTGATCGCGCCGGGCGAGGCCGTCCTCGCGACCGAAGGCCGCATTCTCGGCGTCGCGGCGGCGGACGTCGACGGCGACGGAAAGGCCGACTGGGGCCTCACCTACGCCTGGCTGGGACCGATCGAGGACGGCGGCACGCGCGCCGTCGAGACGGGCTTTGCCGTCGTGACGGCGGGGGCCCATCCGAGCTTGCTCTATGCGGCGCCGACGAACGGGGGATGGAACGGGCTCAAGGACAGCTGTTTCAGCAACGTCTCCTCCTTTTCGGGCAACGTGCAGGCGGTCAAGCTGGGCCACGCCGGCGTCGGCTTCCTGGAGCAGAACGAGGTCGAGTCCGCGGTCGGCGGCGAGATGGCGCAGGGGCGCGCGCGATTGGTCATGCGCGGCGTGAACGGCTGGGCAGTCGCCTGGCAGGGCCCGACGGAGACGCGCGAGTCCTCGGGCGCCGTGCAGGAGTACACGATGCACCAGGCGATCAGCCTGCAGACGATCGATGGCGAGCCGGCGATCGTCGCGAGCCCGGATTGGGTCGTGCGGGATCTCGACGCCAACGGCAAGGGCCCCTATTTCCTCGCCCAGCTGGCCGGCCAATGGGGCTATCGCCTCGAGGGCGGCGCGTTCCATCTGGGCTGGCTTCAAACGCCCGGTCGCGCGAAGCCACTGCTGATTCGCTCGGCGACGCCGCTCTTCGCCGTGCGGGCGCGCGGCCCGGTGACGATCGACGGGGATTTCTCGGACTGGGATCGCGACGAGCTCACGCGGCTCACCGAGCTGGATATGGCCGATCTGAGCCTGCTCAAATACAATCGGCGCGCGCTCAACGGCACGGAGGATTGCAGCGGCCACATGCGCTTCATGTGGGATCCGCAAAACTTGTACCTGCGCGCCGACGTGATGGACGATCACGTCGTGAGCGGTCCCGCCGGCAAGGATCTCTACAAGGGCGACAACGTCACGCTGTGGATCGATCAGGATCTCGAGAGCGATTTCTATCAGGCGGGACGCAGCCGCGACGATTGGCAGATCGGGTTCACGCCGGGCGTCGGCGCGGCGCCCGCGGCGGCGTACTGCTGGTGCCCGCAACCCGGTACGGACGGCTTCCACGTGGCCTCGACGCCGTTGCGCGATCCGTTCTCGGGCACGGTGCGCGGCTATCAAATCGAAGCGGCGATTCCCTGGGCCCGCATCGGCGGATTGCCGCCGGGCCTCGTCGAGGTGCCCGCGGCCCCGCTCGTTGCCCCCGGTTCGACGCCCCGCCGCTACAGGCTCGCCGTCGCGGGCGTGATGGGCCTCGGCGTCGTGCTGAGCGATTCGGATCAGAAGCCCCAAGAGCTGGGCTACGTCTCGAATCCGAACTTCGTCTGGGCCGAGCCCACCTCGTTCAACACGCTGGTTTTGATGGCACCCGAACGGGATTAACGGATCTTTGACAAAGCTTTCCTGTTGATTAAATCTCATTTAACCGATTTTGTATCAACCGACGCGATAAACCTCTTGTGAGCATGCGGGGCATGCGGAGGAGGTTTTCCCATGTCGAGCTATTCCACCGGAATCGCGCCTCTGTTGCCGACGGCGGGTTACAACCAGCCGACCGGCTCGCCGACGCTTCCGAGCAACTACAACGTGAGCTTCAACGTTCATCCGGATGCTTACGTGCAGACGGCGACGAGCGTCGCGACGACCGCCGGGCCGGTGGTGCCGGGCGCGATCGCGGGCCACACCGTTCGTCACGCGGTGGTCCACAGCGTGCGCCGGGCGCACAGCATCCGCAACGCGCGTTACCGTGCGAAGGCGTACGGCGGCCGTTACGGCACCAGCCGCGCCTACAAGACCAAGAAAACCGCGGTCGGCACGGCCAGCGGCGGCATTCTGGCCGGCATCAAGGACGCCGTGAAGAAGTCGGTGATCTGGGGCGGCTTGATCTCCGTCGCGATCAACGGCTACCAGCTGGTCAAGAAGCAGGAGACCACCGCCGACGCCGCGACCAACGTGGCGGGCGATCTGGTCTCGTCGGCGGCCGGCGGCGCCGTGGGCGCCGTGGCCTCGGCCGTGGCGACGCCGGTGCTCGCGGGCATGTTCGGCCCGATGTCCTGGGTCGTCACCCTCGGCGGCATCGCGGCCGGCATCGGCGGCTACATGCTCTGCGATCACTTTTTGCGCCAGACGAGCTTCTTCCAGGGCCTTCAGGCCAAGGTGCGCTCGATGTTCGGCGGCGGCACGGCCGCCACGACCACCACGCCCGCAACGCTGCCGACCTACTACAACTACAACGGCTACACGGGCTAGTTCTTATCGCTTCGGGCCGCCTGCGGGCGGCCCTTTTTGCTGGCAGGGGTTTCTCGACGAAGCGAAGCGGGTATAACGAGCAGGTCTTTTTTGCTTGAAAGGTTCTCGCCATGCCCACTACCACCCGTCGCGTGCACAACTTCTACGCCGGCCCGGCGACCATGCCCGCCGAGGCGATCGCCCGCGCCCAGTCCGAGCTGCTGGATTTCGCCGGCACGGGCATGTCCGTCATGGAGATCTCGCACCGCGCGAAGCCCTACATGGCGATCCAGGCCGAGGCCGAGGCGCTGGTGCGCGAGCTGCTCGCCGTGCCCTCGAACTACAAGGTGCTCTTTCTGCAGGGCGGCGCGAGCATGCAGTTCGCGATGGTGCCGATGAACCTGCTTCCTCCCGAGCGTCACGCCGACTACGTCGTCACGGGCGAGTTCGCGAAGAAGGCCCTGAAAGAGGCGAAGCTGCTCGGCAAGACGCGCGTGGCCGGCACCGGCGAAGCGACGAATTTCGATCGCCTTCCGAGCGCGCTCGATCTCTCGCCGGACGCGGCCTATGCGCACATCACGAGCAACAACACGATCTTCGGCACGCAGTACCAGGCGTTTCCCGAAACGGGCGACGTGCCGCTGGTCGCGGACATGTCGAGCGACATCATGTGGCGCCCCACGGACGTCACGCGCTTCGGCTTGATCTACGCCGGCGCGCAGAAAAACCTGGGCCCCTCGGGCGTGACGCTGGTGATCGTGCGCGAGGATCTGCTCGAGCGTGCGCCGGAGAACCTGCCCTCGATGCTCGCCTACCGCACGCACGCCAAGGCGGACTCCATGTACAACACGCCGCCGACCTTCGCGATCTACATGCTGCGCAACGTGCTCGACTGGGTGAAGGGCCAGGGCGGCCTCGCCGAGATGGAGGCGCGCAATCGCCGCAAGGCCGAGGCGATCTACGGCGTGATCGATCGCCACGCGGGCTTCTACGCGGGCCATGCCCAGGTCGAAGATCGCTCGATGATGAACGTGACCTTCCGGCTGCCCGGCGAGGAGCTCGAGAAGGCCTTTCTCGCGGGCGCGCAGGAGCAAGGCTTCGTCGGCCTGGCCGGCCACCGCTCGGTCGGCGGCTGCCGCGCCTCGATCTACAACGCGATGCCGTTGGAAGGAGCGCTCGCGCTCGCCGAGTACATGGAGGCCTTCGCGCGTCAACACGGCTGATTGTCCCCCTTGACAGCCTCAAGGGCCATCGGTAGTATAGAGTATCGCAGCGCCCAATCCGGTCTGGCTGCGGAGCATGCGCCTATCGTCCAATGGTAGGACAGCGGTCTCCAAAACCGTTAATCTGGGTTCGAATCCTGGTGGGCGCGCTCGTTCCCCCTTCGTCTAATGGTAGGACGACTGGTTCTGGCCCAGTTAATCGTGGTTCGAATCCATGAGGGGGAGCCTCGAGACGCCTCGAAAGAGGCGTCTCTTTTTGTTCGACGCCATGCGTCGGAATCGGCCGACTCGGGAATAATTCGCGCGGTGGCCGTACGCGGGCCACACCCGTGACCGCCCGGGGCGAATCCCCGGCGCATAGAAAGGACCCTCATGAAGCGCGCGATTTCATTCGCCTCGACTTTGCTCGCGCTCAGTTTGCTCGTCGGTTGCCCCAGCGAGCCGCCCAAGTCTACGGGCCAGGGCACGGCCAGCGGGACCGCCAGCGGCGCCGCCAGCGCCACCGCGCCGGCCAGCGGCACGGCGAGCAGCACGACCGGTGTGTTGCCGCCGCGCGGCAATGCCTTCGTCGGCAAGGGCATGTACGTGACGGCCACCTCGGTCGAGCTGCCCCGCTTCAAGACCATGATCGCCGAGCTCAAGGCCGCCGGCGGCAACATGATCATTCTCGACGCCAAAGATGAAGACGGCATCGTCTCCTGGCACTCCACGGTGCCGCTCGTGAAGGAAATGAAAGCCGATCACGACGGTCCTTGCCCGGATCTCAAGGAGCGAATCGCCTACGCGCACAGCCAGGGCATTCACGTCGCGGCGCGCGTGTGCTGCTTCCACGATCCGATCGAGGCCAAGGCGC
>DATNPP010000598.1:0-2316 GCA_036703175.1 Oscillatoriaceae cyanobacterium | reverse complement strand
CGGCCGCGCGTGCTGTGCTTCTCCTCGCGCGTGACCATGAAGCTCGGGCACATGACGTCCTGGCCCTCTTCGGCGTTCTTGCCGTCCAAGCGGCGGCATTCGCCCACGCCGACGCAGCGCAGCGTCGCATGCGAGAAGTGGCCCTTGTCGTCCGGGTAGCGGAAGTGCGTCGCGACCTCGGGCGGATCGTACGAGGTGCCCAGCCGCAGGTTGCTGTCGAGCGGATAGGCGTCGATCAGCTTGCCGGGATTCATTCTGCTTTCGGGATCGAAGACCGCCTTGAACTCGCGGAACGCCTGCATGATCGTGTCGCCGAACATGATCGGCAGCAGCTCGCCGCGCGCCTGGCCGTCGCCGTGCTCGCCCGAGAGCGAGCCGCCGTATCGCGTCACCAGCTCGGCCGCCTCGATGGCGAAGTTGCGGTAGTTCTCGATGCCGGATTCGGTGAACAGGTCGAACTGCACGCGGCAGTGGATGCAGCCCTGGCCGAAGTGGCCGTAGAGCGAGGGATGATAGCCATGCTTGGTGAACAGCGCGCGCAGATCGCGCAGATACGCGCCCACCTGGTCCGGCGGCACGGCCGAGTCCTCCCAGCCGGGCCAGGAATCCTTCTCGCCGGGCACGAACGCCGTCGCGCCCAGGCCGGACTCGCGCACCTTCCAGAGGTGCGCCACCTGCTTCGGATCCTTGATGATCGCCATGTGCGGCGCGTCGGGCTTCTTCGAGAGCGCCTCGACCATGCCGCGCGCCTTGCCGTCGGCCTCGTCCGGCGTGTCGCCGCCGATTTCGACCATCAGCCAGCCCTTGCCCTCGGGCAGCAGGTGCAGATAGTCCGTGTGCAGGTGCTTCTTGCGCATGTATTCGATCAGAATGTCGTCGAGGCCCTCGAGCGCGATCGGCGCGAAGGGCAGTATGTCCGGCACGTGATCGCCGGCCTCGTAGACGCTCGGATAGCCGAGCATCACGAGCGTGCGGTGCGGCGGACTCTCGACCAGGCGCAGCTTGGCCTCGAGAATCGTCCCCAGCGTGCCTTCCGAGCCGATGAGCGCCCCGGCCACGTTGAAGCCCTTCTCGGGCAGCAGGAACTGCATGCCGTAGCCGGAGACCAATCGCGGCAGCCCGATCGGGAAGCGCTCGCGGATCGTCTCGGCGTAGCGATCGCGCAGGTCGCGCAAGCGCGCGAAAACCTCTCCTTGCCGTCCGCCGCGATCGATCTCGCGCTGAATCTCCTCCGGCGCGTAGTGGTCCTTGACGTGCAGAATCGTGCCGTCGTAGAGCAGGAATTCGAGCTCGAGCGTGTTCTGGCTCGTGCGCCCCGACATCTGGGCATGCATGCCGCACGAATCGTTGCCCATCATGCCGCCCAGCGTGCAGTGGTCGTGCGTGGCGGGATCCGGGCCGAAGGTGAGCCCATGCTTCTCGGCGGCGGCGCGCAGATCGTCGAGGATCGTGCCGGGCTGCACGCGCGCCCAGCGGGCTTCGGCGTCGATTTCGAGCACGTGGTTCATGTACTTCGAGAAGTCCAGAATCACGGCCGTGTTGCACGTTTGCCCGGCCAGGCTGGTGCCGCCGCCGCGATTGGTGATCGGCGCGCCGTGCCGGCGGCAGACGGCGATCGCCTGAATCACGTCATGCTTGTCGCGCGGCAGCACCACGCCAATCGGCAACTGGCGATAATTCGAAGCGTCCGTCGCGTAAAGCGCGCGCGAGCCGTCGTCGAAGCGCACCTCGCCCTTGATGGCGCGCTTCAGATCCGCCACGAGGGCTTCCACGTCGATTTGCCGCGCTCCGAACATGGTGATCGCGGGCGGCGTCGTCTCCTTTTCGAGATGCGTCCAGATTTTGTCGTCCTGCTTTTCGCGTCGCGAAACCATGCTCACCTCCTATAGCGCGTAATGGGCGGCATCCGCCCGTTTGAGCTCGAGGCCCATGCCGGGCCGGCTCAGATCCGGCCGCAGCGTGCCCGCGTCCGGCTCGAGAAATCCTTCGAAGAACATGCGCTCGATGCGCGCGTGGTCGTGAAAGTACTCCAGATGGCGCACCTGCGGCGAAGCGCAGCCGATGTGCGCGTGCAAGCTGGGCGCGCAGTGCGCCGAGAGCGGCAGCATGAAGGCCTGGCAGACGGCGTCGGCCTGCAAAAAGCCCGTGAAGCCGCACGCCCGCGTGGCGTCCGCCTGCAGCACGTCCACGGCGCCCGCTTCGGCCATGCGCCGGAAGTAGACGACGTCGAAGCCGTACTCGCCGGCCGCCACGTCCATGGGCCCGGGCGCGCGATCGCGCATCAGCCGCAGCCCTTCGAGGTCGTCCGAACTGACC
>DATNPP010000544.1:0-2133 GCA_036703175.1 Oscillatoriaceae cyanobacterium | reverse complement strand
GGTAGTGCAGCTCGTGCGCATGCCACACGAGGGCGAGCGGCCCGTCGCCGTGGGGGGCGATCGCCACGGACAGCCACTGCGGCGCGCCCGGTGCGATCGTCTCGTGCGGATTCCACTCGGTCGTCGGATCCCCGTCGACGGCGAGCAAGGGAAAACCCGAGCTCGAGGCGGCACGATTCGCGACGCCAATGGGCTGCCACTGCCCCGGAGGCGGCACGCTGGGCGGCGCGGTGGGCTGCGTCGCGGGCGTCGGGCTCGGCGCGATCTGCAGCGCACGGGAGGGCGCCGGGGCGCTGACGCCGGGCGAGGCTTCAGGCCCCACCGGGGCCAGGCTGCAGCCCGCCGCGAGGAGGGCGATCATCCACGGAAGTCTGGGTCGCATCGGCGTCTCCTGTCGGAAGCGGGCGCGCTACCGCCAGCATCACCGATCCGCTCGGTGGCGACCAGCCAGGAATGACCCAATTGCGTTGTCTTTGATGCACTGAGCGCGCGCCTTACGGCATCGCGTTCGTCGCCTCGGCGCTCGTGCCGGCCGGGGCGCTCACGTCGGCGGCCGCGCTGGCCGTCGCATCGGGCGCCGAGGGATCGTTGGGCGTCACGGGATCCCCAGGCGTGCTGGGATCGCTCGGCGCGTCGGTCGCTGTTTCGGTCGGCGTCTCATCGACCGCGCTGGGTGAAGGGCTCGCCGATGCGTCCGCCGGCATGGTCATCGTCGGCGTCGGCGTGGGATCCCCGCCGCTCGGCGTGCTGGGACGATTGAGCAGCGTGATCAGGATATAGACGATGAAGAACCCGGCCGCCATGCCCCACATTTGCCGTATGTTCATGCCGCCCTCCCGCACCGTTGGCATGGAAACTTGTACCCTCGGCAGGCAAGTGAGCGAACGTTGTCAGATAACCTTTATTATCACGTCCAGCGCCCCGGGTTCTTGGGGAGGCATGGATTTGGCGCGGCTCTCGCCAGATAATCAATATTATACGGAGAAAAGCCTCCGGAAGGGCGATCGCCGGAAAAGCCAGCCACAGGCGGCGTCTGAGACCAATTTCAAAAAGGGTCTATCCAGATAATCCGTTGATTTCATCGATCCGAGCGCGGGGCCTCTTCGACGCTCCCCGGATAACACGAGCGCATCGAGAGGCTTCCGAGGCTCGCCTGGCCGATGCATCCGCTGGTCAACAGGCCCTTGCGCGGCATGGTAACATAACTTGTGCTCGCGACGCGGCGAGGGAAATCGGTCAAGATCGGCCTCGTACCGGCGTCCGCGCCGATTTTCTTGTTGCCTCTTGCTCGCCACTGCGTTAGAATGGGCATGTCACTCCGGAGACCCCATGCCGAGCCCCTTTACGCTCCGCCGTTACCAGCCTGCCGATTTCGACGCCCTTGCCGCCCTTGCCGTCGCGGCTTCGTCGTCTCCGGAAACGGCCTGTGGGCAGCCCGACGTGGCGAGCGCGGACGAGTTCGCGACGGACTACGGGCACCGCCCGCTCGAGCAAGAAGCCTGGGTCGCCGACGTCGACGGCCGCGTGGTCGGCTTCGGCGTCGGATTGCTGCGCGGTCGCACGCTGCACGTGGAAGGCCCGATCGTCGATCCGGCCCATCAGCGGCGAGGAATCGGCACGGCGCTCTTCGGCAAGTTCGAGGAAGACGCGATCGCCCACGGCGTTCATCTGCTCGAGGCGGGCGTCCGCGCGAAGAACGTCCGCGGCTTGCAGTTCATCGAGCGCCTGGGCTACGAAAAGAACCGCCGGATCGCCGTCTACGAGTGCCACGAGCGCTTCACCGGCGGCTACGCGCTGGCCGAGGGCTACACGATCGGCGAGCTCAAGCCGCGCTATCTGCTGCCCTTTCTGATGGTCATGCACGAGTGCTTTCCGGATTACCGCCTGCCGAGCAACCCGCAGCGGCTGTTCGAGCCGGACAAGATGAAGATCTTCCTGGCGCTCGACGCCGCGGACAAGCCCGTGGGCGCCGTGACGGCCTTCTTCTATCCCGAAGACCGCATGGCCTACATCTACCACCTGGGCGTCAGCGCGCCGCAGCGCGGCTTCGGCATCGCCCGCGCGCTGCTGGTCTCGGCCTGCGACTGGCTCTGGGACGTCCACGACCCCCGCTTCATCGGGCTTTCCGCCAGC
>DATNPP010000532.1:0-5206 GCA_036703175.1 Oscillatoriaceae cyanobacterium | reverse complement strand
TGATTCGGCCGTTCGGCTTGATGGGCCTCGCGGGCGTCACGGCGGCCGTCACGATGATCAACTGCCTGCTCATCAGCCAGCTGCTGCGCCTCAAGCTCGGGCGCTTGCCGCTCGGCCCCGCGCTCGCCATGAGCGCGAAGTGCCTCATCGCCGCGGCCGTCGGCGGCGTGCTCGCCTGGATGACGGGCCATCTGCTGCACTTTCCGGACAGGTTCCTCTGGAACGCGATTCTGGCCCTTTCGCAGACCGGCGTGCTCGCGATCGCCTACGTCGCCGTGCTCGCGCTGCTGGGCTTGCCCGTCGTGGCGCGTGCCAAGGCGCTCGGCACCCGCGTGCTGCACCGTCGCGCCGCCGTGGAGCAACCGTCGTGATCCGGGTATAAAACCTGCGAGCATCGCCCTGAACCGCGTTTGGAGAGTCGCGTGGCCACCAGCCCCAACTTGCTTCTGGAAGGAAATCTCGGCGCCATCAGCCTGCCCAATCTGGTGCAGCTGATCGCCCTCGAGCAAAAGAACGCCTACCTCTCGGTGAACCGCGTCGAGCTGGGGCAGACGGCCGAGATGGCGTTTCGCAACGGCCAGCTGATCTTCGCGCGCGTCAACCAGGTCGAGGGCAACAACGCCATGTACCGCATCATCGGCTGGTGGAACTCGGGCACGTTCCGCGTGCTCGAGCTGGCCCCCGAGGAAATGCCCGAGCCAAACGTCACCGCGCGCATGGACTTTCTGCTGCTGGAGGGCATGCGCCAGATGGACGCCAACGCCCAGTACCGCGCGCTGTTGCCCACCCTCACGAGCGCCGTCAGTTTCACGCCGTCGGCGCTGGAATCCTTCCGCTGGGACACCAGCGAGCCGGCCGAGTGGATTCCCCTCGAGGTGCGCCAGCTGCCGCGCTCGTTCTCGATCGCCCAGTTGCATCAGGTGAGCCTGCTCGACGAGATGCGCCTGGGGTCGCTGATCAAGATGCTTCTCGCGACCCATGCCGTGCGCATTCACACCGCGGCCGCCGAGTACGACACCTCGGGCTTCGAGGAAGGCCCCAAGAGCACGCGCTACGAGGCCTTCGCGCAGCTGATCATGGAGTACGTGGGCTACGAGCAGGCCTACGGCATTCTGGACTCGACGCTCGACGATCTCGGCTGGGACGACATCGACTCCGTGACCTTCTCGCAGCTGATCGATCTCGCGGATCGCATCGGCATGGCGCTGATGCAGCAAGTGGACCGCAAGCAGGGCCAGGACGCGATGCGCCGGCTGCGCGCCCGCGTCACCAGCCTGCTCTGATGTTCGCCGACGGCTCGCGCCTGGGCGCCCGCGTGATGCCGGCCCTGGCGCTGGGCATCTTCCTGGGCGCGCTGGACATGAACGTGCTGGCGCTCGCGCTGCCGCGCCTGGGCGTCGTCTTCGACGTGGGGCCCGACGGCTCGATCTGGCTCGTCACGACTTTTTCGGCGGCCTATCTCATCGCGATGCCGATCGTCGGCCGTCTGGGGGACTTACGGGGGTGCAAGCCGCTCTTTCGCCTGGGTCTCGTGCTGTTCACGCTGGGCTCGCTGCTGTGCGCGATTTCGGGCCTCGCGGGGCATGATTACGCGCTGATGCTTCTCGGCCGAGCCGTTCAAGGCTTCGGCGCCGGCGGCATCGTGCCGCTCGCCAACGCGATCATCGCCGAGGCGGTGCCGCGCGAACGTCGCGGCAAGGCGCTCGGCGTGGTCGGCATGTGCTTCGGGGGCGCCTCGATCCTCGGGCCGCTGCTGGGCGGCGCGTTGCTCGCGCTGACGCGCTGGGAGTGGCTCTTTTTGCTGAACGTGCCGCTGGGCCTCGTCGCGATCGCCCTCGCCAAGCGTTTGCCCGACACCTGGCCGGCGGCGCGCGGCCGCGTCGACTGGGGCGGCGCGGCGTGCCTCGCCGTCTTTCTGGGCGCGGGCCTGGTGGCCGCCGAGCGCTTCTGCGAGGACCTGCGGCTATTCATGCCGCCCAGCTGGGGGCACGTGCCGGCGATCGCCACGCTCAGCGCGCTCGCCCTGGTGGCCTTCGTGCTTCGGGAGCGCCGTGCGGCGAGCCCGATTCTCGAGCCGGGCCTGTACCGAATACGCGCGCTGCGCCGCAGCTTCGGCACCGCCTTCTGCTACGGCGCCGGCATGCTCGCGGCGATGGTCTTCACGCCGCTGTACCTGCACTACCGCTATGCGCTGGACGCCTTCCATGCGGGGCTCGGCTTGGTGCCGATGGCCCTCGGCGTCGGGCTCGGGGCGATGCGCGGCGGAAAACTGAGCGATCGCCACGGTCCTCGCGCGGTGCTGCTGGGCGGCTTGCCGCTCTTCGGACTCGGACTCGCGGCGCTCGGGCTTTTCGGACCGCAATTGCCGCTTTTCGCCGCCCTCGCGGTGCTGTTCGCCGTCGGCGCCGGCTTCGGCGCCTGCCAGGCGCCGCTCAGCCACGCCGCGCTCGAAGCCGCACCGGCCGACCGGCATGGCCAGGCGACGGGCGCACTCAACGCGCATCGCTCGCTCGGCGGCGTCGCCGCGACGACCGCCGGCGCGCTGCTGCTGGCCTCGGCCATGAGCGGCATCGGCAGCGCGATCGCCCAGGCCGTGGGCCCCGCGCTGCCGCCGACGTGTCTGATTCCGCAGGTGATCGATCCCAACCACGTGCGCGACATGCTCGCCATGTTGCCGCCCGGCGCCCGCGCGCGGGCGCTCGCGACGGCGACGCGCATCGTCGACGCCCAGATGAGCGCCGGCATCGGCCGGATTTATCTGCTGGGGGCGGCCGCGCTCGCCTGTGGATGGGCGATCGCGTGGGGTCTCTCGCCCACCCCCGTCACACGGACGCGCGCCAACGCGTTGCCCGACGCCGCTTCCGTCGCAACTCCCGCCTCCTAGCTTCCGCTCCCGAATGCCGCCTCCACGGCGATCCAACGTCCGAGCGGCGCTTGCGTTCACAAATCTTAACGCTTACGATGATCGTACAGGTCTGGATTTGGGCAGGAGGTGAACTCTATGGATCAGTCGAGAGTGCCAAGCGGTCTCAACCTCATCGCTGGCCTTTGGGTGTTGATTTCACCCTGGGTGCTGGCCTTCGGCGGCATCGGCTCGGCCACGTGGAACAACGTGATTATTGGAATAGTGGTCGCACTGCTGGCCGCCAGCCGCATCTGGTGGGCGCAGGGCACCTGGGCCTCGTGGGTGAACTTGGTGCTGGGCATCTGGCTCATCATCTCGCCGTACGTGCTGGGCTTCTCCGGCTTCGGAACGCCGACCACGAACAACATCATCTTCGGCATCGTCGTGGGCGTGCTCGCCATCTGGAGCGCTTACGCCATGCCGCGCGCGGCGGGCATCGGCATGACGCCGACCTTCACCAGCGCGCAGCCGACGGACGAGGAGTTGCGGCGCCGCCGCTAAAACCCACAGGGGGCAACACGAAGGTCGGGGCGATCCCCGGCCTTCTTGTTTTGCGCGGGGCAGCCATGTACCATGGGTGAAACCAACCAGCGAAAGGAGCCTCCTCCATGCCCCTCCGCCTGATCGGCAACTGCCAGCAATGCGGCGCCGAGGTCCGCGCCGACGAGCGCCGCGACGCGGCGACGATCCCGATCCTCGAGCGCGCCGCCAAGCTCGGCCGCTTGACCTGCAAGTCCTGCGCCGCCGCCGGCGTGCGCGAGGTCGATCGCGACAATCCGCCCGACGTGCGCAGCAAGTCGTAGCGGATTCTCACAAGCAGCGCCGTCGCGATGCGACGGCGCTGCGGCTTTTCGAAAGCAAAAAGCGGGAGCCGAAGCCCCCGCTGCCGGAAGATCCTAGAGGGTCTTCACGTAGGCGGCCATCGCCTTGATCTGATCCGCCGTGAGCTGCTTGCCGAACGCGGGCATGCCCTTCTCGGCCGAACCCACCGTGATGCGGTGCACGATGAAGTCGTCGCTGCGGCGCTTGCTCACGCCGATCAGCGAGGGGCACATGCCGCCGCCGCCGTTGGCGCCGTGGCAGCCCGCGCACTTCTGCTGGAAGGTCGCCTTGGCGTCGAAGCCGGCCACCGAAGCCACCTTCGTGGTGCTGGTGGTCGCGCCGGTCTTCGCCGCGCCCGACGCGGGAGCCGTGCTCGACGCGGTGCCCGTGGCCGTGCCGCTGGCGCCCACCGGAACGGTGGTCGTGGCGGTGGTGGTCGCCGTGGTGGTCGCCGTGCCGCTGGCCGTGCCGCCGGTGCCGCCGCCGCCCGAGGGGCAGCCGGTCATGAGGGTCAAACTCACCGCTGCAACCGCCGCCAGGCCAAACAGTTTGTTCTTCATCGTTGGTCTACCTTTCTTGCTCGTTTGTCACCCGCTTCTCCGACTCAAGCAATGGCACCCCCAAGTGCGATCGCCTGCGGGGCGACGGTATTGGAATGCGGCCAATTTTTGTGCGGGTGACGGGGCGTTAAGTAATGTAAAGAACACTCCAAAAGCCAGTATAACCCAGCCTTGCTTGGTCGTCAAGGCAGGTCATCAGGGCAATCGGGGCGATCGCCCTCGTCCGATCCCTCGCTTGGCAAGCAAGCGCGTGGCGACGCCCTATTGCGGCGCCGTGCCGCGCTCGAAGAAGCGCAAATTCAGCATCGAGAAGATCAAAATGACCACGAACAGCACCATGCCCACGGCGTTGGCGTAGCCCATGTGCAAATTCTCGAAGGCCTGCTCGTAGAGGTAGTAGACCGTCGTCGCGCTGGCGTCCAGCGGGCCGCCCTGGGTCATGACGTAAATCTCGGTGAAGACCTTGAGCGCGGAGATGCTCGAGACGATCGCCACGAAGGCGATCGAGGGCGCCATGAGCGGCACCGTGAGGCGCAGGGTCTGCTGCCAGGGCGTCGCGCCCTCCACGGCGCTGGACTCGTAGATCTCGCGCGGAATCGTCTGCAGACCTGCCAGGTAGATCATCATGTAGTAGCCGAGCCCCTTCCAGATCGTCACGACCATCACGGCCGCGAGCGCCGTCTGGGGCTGCGAGAGCCAGGCCACGGGATGCTGGGCCAGATAAGGCACCACGAGGCCGCCCAGGTAGTTGAGCAATCCGTTCTCGGCGAAGATCCACTTCCACATGAGGCCCGCCACGACCATCGAGACGACCACGGGCAGGTAGTAAGCCGCGCGAAAGAAGCCGATGCCGGGAAGCGCGCGGTTCACGAGCACGGCGAGCAGCAGCGGCAGCACCACCAGGGCCGGCACGACGCCG
>DATNPP010000501.1:0-2834 GCA_036703175.1 Oscillatoriaceae cyanobacterium | reverse complement strand
CATTTTGCCCTCTCCCCCGGAGGGTGGGAGAGGGGGCGACCCCAGGCCAGTTTCGGTTGACGCCAGTCGGGAGTTGCGGCCGGATCGCGGTCGCCCCCTCTCCCGGTGTCTCCGCCTGGACGGGTCGCAAACATCCCTCTCCCACCCTCCGGGGGAGAGGGCAATGGGGCGCCGTCGCTAGCTAAAGCGGCAATCGAGCGGCAGCGCCCGTTGCAATTGCAACAGGTACTCCCCGCGCGGAATCAACGTTTGCCCGAACTGCAGCAGGTGCGTGGTCGGGTACTGGCTATCCAGCAACGTATAGCCCCGCTCGCGCAACCGCTCGACCAGCCAGACCAAACAGACCTTCGAGGCGTCCGTCTCGCGGCTGAACATCGACTCGCCGAAGAAGGCCCCGCCGAGCGCCACGCCGTACAAGCCGCCCACGAGCTTGCCGTCCCGCCAGGCCTCGACGCTGTGCGCCAGTCCCATTCGATGCAACGCCGTGTAGGCGGCGTGGATCTCCTCCGAGATCCAGGTCTCCTCGCGATCGGCACAGGCGCGCATCACGCCCTCGAAATCGCCGTCGAGGCGGCGCTCGAAGCGCCCCTGGCGCACGGTCTTGGCCAGATTCTTCGGCACGTGGAAGGCGTCCAGCGGAAAGACGGCCCGCGGATCCGGGCAGTACCAGCCGATCGTGCCGTCGTCGTCCGCCATCGGAAAGAGCCCGCGGCGGTAGGCGTGAACCAGCAGTTCGGGCGTCAGCTCGATCATGAAGCGGGCGGCTCGGGCTCCACGGGCACGCGCTCCGGCGGCAACAAACCGGCGCGCCACAGCGTCGCCAAGAGCACCGGTATGATCACCACCAGAATGAACATCCCGACCTTGCCGGTCATGCCCATCGGATGCGTGCGCAGAATGAACTGATGCACCAACAACATCAACACGGCCACCTGGCCGAGCCAGGTCACGCGGATGTGCGGCATGGCGCGGCGGCGCCAACGGTAGGTGAGGGGCGTTTCTTGATCCACAGGCCCATTATACGCCCGTTTCAGAGGCGGGCAAATCCAAACCCGCGATTGCTACGTATGGTCGAGTGGTATAAGGCAGATGCCTCGCGATGGCAGAAGGAGCAAGGAATGAAGCGTGTCATTTTGATGAGTTCGATCGTGGTGCTCCTCGCGGGCTGTAACGGGGCCTTGCCTGCCGCCGTGACCCGATTGACGACCCCCGGGTCGACCAACTCGCAAGACGGACGGTCCGTCAAAGTGGTCGTCAACGCGCCGAACACGCTGGCGAGCAACGGCAAGCTCGTCTCCGGCGACGTCTCGAACGTGATCGCCGCCGGCGGCGGCAACGTGATCGCGGCGGGCGGCGGGAACGTCATCGCGGCCGGCGGCGGCAACGTCATCGCCGCGGGCGCCGGCAACTTCACCGTGGCGGATGCCTGGGCCTTGAACACGCCGAGCGAGGCCGCCCCCGGCATCGGCTTCCACGTGCTGGACTCGATCTCCGCCTTCACGGCCGTGCAGAATGCCGCCGTCCAGATTCAGAAGCTCGACGGCACGCCGGTCGGCAAGAATGCCTTCTTGACCGACGCCAACGGCGCGGTCGACCTCTCGGGCATTCCGGACGGCGATCCGCTGCAGGCCATCACCTACTTCAAGGTGGGCGACCAGCTCTATCGCGAGGCCGTGCCGCTCGGCACCGGCAGCACCGACGCGCCGGTCTACGCCGATCCCATCAACACGATGGTGGCCGCCGCGGTCTCCAAGTGGATTGGCGGCAACACGCTGGCCGGCAAACTGGTGAACTTCGACACGCTGAAGAACGTGTGGAGCATCTGCAACAAGGCGGGCATCACGCTGAAGCCCGCGGATCTGAACTTCACGCAGGGCGAAGAGGCGTCCCAACTCGTCACGACGCTCGCAGGCAAGTGGACCGACGCGATCAACGCCCAGGACGCGAACCACAACTACGTGCTTTCCGCGACGGACCGCGCCGCGCTCGCGGCCTTCAAGACCCTGCTCACGGGCGGCAAGTCCAGCTAAATACCCGCGCGAAGCCAACACGCCGTCGGACCTGCTCGGCCTCGGGCAGGTCCGACCTTTTTGAATGCACGATCAAAAAAGTTTCGGCACCCCCCTTGCACCTCCCGTCGCGTGAGGTTCTACAGTGAGGTGAACGGAACCCCAACCCCTAGCCAGGAGGATCCCAACAGATGCCAAGGAAGGTCGGCGAGCTCGCGAAGCTCACGGGCGTGTCCGTGCGCACGCTGCACCACTACGAGGCGATCGGGCTGCTGAAGCCGGCCATGCGCAACGAGGGCGGCCACCGCTGCTACACCGAGGCGGAGGTCGAGCGCCTGCAGCGCATCCTCTCGCTGCGCGAGCTCGGCTTCTCGCTCGAGGACATCGGACGCTGCCTCGACGCGCCGGGCTATGCGCTCGGCTCCGTGGTGGAACTGCACCTCGCGCGCCTCGCCGAGCAGATCACGCGGCAACAGGTGCTCCACCAACGGCTGGAGCGCCTGCACGAACGCCTCCAGCGGGGGGAAACGGTTCCGGTCACCCACCTTCTCGAGACCATGGAGGCGATCACGATGATTGAAAAGTACCTCACCCCCGAGCAGCAGCAAGTGCTGCAGGCGCGCCGCGACGCGAGCGAGAACCCCATCGAAGAGTTCAAGGCCAACGTGGCCGAGTTGCGCGCGCTCAAGGCCGCCGGCAAGCTCCCGACCGATCCCGAGGTGCAGGCGGTGGCGCGCCGGCACCGCGGCACGCACACCCACGTCGCGGGCGAAGACAAGGCCCTGGCGGAAGGGCTGCGGCGCATGCTCTCGAACGAGCCCGAAG
>DATNPP010000498.1:0-2851 GCA_036703175.1 Oscillatoriaceae cyanobacterium | reverse complement strand
AACGCCTCGGACCATGCGCATGGTCGCGATGACGCGCTCGAGGTCGTCGGCCAGCACCTGGCCGCTCAGAATCAGGCGGCCTTGCTGGGCCTGGGTCATAATGGCGCCGGGATGCCGGGTCGCACGCCCGAGCGCGGCGCGCACGCGTTCCACCAGCACGTCGTCCGGCACGCGTTCGTCTTGCATGCGGGCGGTCGCCTCGCGCGCGAAGCCGGTCGCGCGATCGCCGGCCCACTGCACGCGCCCCATCAAGCGCTTCTGCCAGTCGGCCCCGCGGTGCGTGAGGTGCACGAACTTGTCGCGCAGCAGCATCTGGCGCCGATGGCCGTTGTCCGGATCCAGCAGGTACATCGCGCCGGCGCCGAGGCCGAGCGCAAACAGGAAACTCCGCAGGCTCATGGCCTTCCTCCCTTTAGCTTTGCGTGACCGACGCCGCGCTCAGATAACGCCGGAACCAGTTCGTCGCCAATCGGGCCACCTCGTCGAGCGTGCCCGGCTCCTCGAAGAGGTGCGTGGCGCCCGGCACGATCGTGAGCTCGACCTTGGCGTGCATCTGCGCCATTGCCGCCTGGTTCATGCCGATCACCGGCTCGTCGTCGCCGCCGACGATCAGCAACGTGGGCGCCTCGACGCGCCGCAACGCCTCGCCCGCCAGATCCGGCCGGCCGCCTCGCGACACGACCGCCCGCACGACGCTCGGGCGCTCGGCGGCCGCCACGAGCGCGGCCCCGCCTCCCGTGCTGGCGCCGAAGTAGCCGATCGGCAACTCCCGCGTCTCGGGCTGCGCGAGCACCCAATCGGTCGCGTCTGTCAGGCGATTCGCGAGCATCGGAATGTTGAAGCGCAGGTGTCCCGTCCATTCATCTTCGGCCTCTTCGTCTTTGGTGAGCAAATCGAAGAGCAACGTGGCGATCCCCGCGTTGCGCAGCACCTGGGCCACGTGGCGGTTGCGGCTGCTGAAGCGGCTGCTGCCGCTGCCGTGCGCGAAGAGCACCAGCCCACGCGCCTGCGGCGGAATGCCGAGCGTGCCGTTCAGTCGCCGGCCGCCCGCTTCCAGCTGGACTTCTCGCGCTTCGCCGATTGGACCGAACGAAATGCCCATCGAACCCTCCTTCGTCGCGGCATCGCACCGTGAGGGCATTCTATTTTCCGCGCCGATCGCCGTAAAGGGAGGGTAGTTCGGCGTGCAGCAAGCTCAGCAGGCTTCGCCGCGCCGCGCGAGGGCGCTTGCTTGCCGCCGGAGCGCCCGCTATGATGCCCCCATGGCGCCGACGATGCTCTTCCATTTCCTGATTGCCGCCGTGGCGACGCTCGCGGGGGCGATCGCCGCCGTGGTCGGCTTCGGCATCGGCAGCCTGCTCACGCCGCTGCTGGGCCTCGAGGTCGGCCTCAAGCTCGCCGTCGCGCTGGTGGCGGTGCCGCACGCGATCGCGACGGCCACGCGCTTCTGGCTGCTGCGCCGCCACGTCGACAAGCGCGTGTTGCTGGGCTTCGGCCTGGCGAGCGCCGCAGGCGGCCTGGTCGGCGCGCTGCTGCACGGCGTCTTCGCGTCGCGCGGGCTCACGTATTTGCTGGCCGCTCTGCTGATCTTCGTGGGCGTGTCGGGCTGGACGGGCCTGACGGCGAGAATGCGCTTCGAGGGTGTCTGGGCCTGGCTCGCGGGCATTCTCTCGGGCGGCCTCGGCGGCCTGGTTGGCAATCAAGGCGGCATCCGCTCGGGCGCGATGCTCGGCATGGGCGTCGAGAAGACGGCCTTCGTCGGCACGGCCACGGCCATCGGCCTGATGGTGGATGCCGCGCGGCTGCCGGTCTACCTCTACACGTCGTCCGGCTTGATGGCGGCACACTGGATGCCGATCGCGATCGCCTCGGTCGGCGTCTTGCTCGGCACCTTCCTCGGCGAGCGCTTGCTGCGCCGATTGCCCGAATCGGCCTTCCGCCACTTCGTCGCGACGCTGGTCCTCGTGCTCGGCCTCGTGCTGCTCATTCACCCCGAGTGAATCGGCCGGCGCTCACGCCTGCAAATCGAAATCCGACGTCCAGGCGCCCGGCTCGCGGTCCGTCACGACCACGCGGCCCCAGAGCGAGACGGATCTGAGGCGAATTCGCGCCGCGTCGGGGACCGGCGGCGTGAAGGGGCGTTTGTCGTGCAGCATCGCCATGCCCTCGACCTCGATCTCGACGTTCGCGGGCACGATCAGCACGACGCTGCCCCAGGCGGCGATCGCCCGGATCTCCACCTCGCCCCCGGTCAGGGCGAGGCTTCGAAGATCGAGTACGGCGCGCCCCCAGGCGGCCAGCACCTGCAGCTTGCCGCCCGGGCCCAGGCGTGGCCGCTCGCGCACCGAGTTCCAGAGCGCGAGCATGCGCCGTGGCCGGAGCGCCCGGCTCGGGGCCGGCAAGCCCGACGCGAGCGCCACGAGCTCTTGCCGCGTGCGGCTGAGGTGAACGCGCTCGACGCGCGCGTCGAACTCGGTGAGCGTGAGCCGTCCCTCGACGACGGCCTCGTGCAGCGCGAGCTTGACCTGCTCGCGCTCGGCGTCGCTCGCGAGCGTGGGCGTTTCATCCATGGCTAGCGCCCTTCCATCGCCTTGAGAATGTCGGCCGCATCCTTGGCCGAGAGCACGCCTTCTTCCACCATCTTCAGCACGTGCTCGACCTCCTCGTCCGAACGCGGCTTCGTGGCGACGGCCACCACGGGCCGCCGGGCTCGGCCAGGCGCCGCCGGGCGCTCGGGCGCGTTGCCCGTGGCCACGAATTCGTTCACGCGCACCGTGCCGACGTTGGCCACGACGTGAAGCACCGCCGGCGCGTCCGGCGGCGAGGAAAAGTCGTCGCGGACGGATCCGAG
>DATNPP010000483.1:0-4512 GCA_036703175.1 Oscillatoriaceae cyanobacterium | reverse complement strand
CAGGTGTTCTTCGAATCGGGCTATAGCCTCCACCGGCACCGGCGAGGTCTCAGGCGCGTCGGACATCGCTTACTTCCCCTCCTTGATCGCATCGGCGGACACGTCCGTGCCCATCGCGCTCAACAGGTTGCTCCAGGCGGTCGCGACGTCGCCCTTGGTCGTGATCGCGTCGCCGCGTACCTTGAGCTCGGCCAGTCGCGCGCCGAAGACCACGTTGATCGCGCCTTCGCCGGTCGTGAACTGGCGCTGGGCCACCTGCATGTCCGCGTCGGCGGATTGCAGCGCGTCCGTGTTCATGGCCGCGAGCGACTTGGCCGACTCGTAGGCCTCGTAAGCCGCCGTGACCGTGGCCGCGACGGCGAGCGTCGTCTTGCGCAGATCCGCCTCGGCGATTTGCACCTCGTCGGCCGCGCGCGCGGACTGCTTGGGCCCCTCGAGCAGCGTGCCCAGATTGAGGCCCACGCCGGCCGCCGCCTGCGGCGCCAGCGCGCCGTTGGGGTTCACGCTGTAGCCGTTGTAGCCGCCCGCCACGTAGTTGGCGCTCGCGTTGAAGCAATGCGCCCACCAGAGGTCCTGGCTCTGCTTGTCGAGCTTGGCCTCGTCGACCTTGGCCTCGGCCGCGAGAATGTCCGGATTGTGGTCCATGGCCGTCTTGATGGCCACCGCCAACGTGAAGTTCTGCGGCTCGGGCGGCAGCGCCTCATCCGCCAGAGCGATGCCCGGCATCGTCAACAGCAGCGCGGAAGCCAAAAACAAACGCTTGTACATCGCGGTCTCCTTTCGAGGATCAGCGCGCCCCGCGGCGCTTGAGCAGTGCCGGCACCGTGCGCAGAAGAATGCCCACGTCGCCGAGGAAGTTACGGGTGATGGCGTAGTAGGCGTCCAGCGCGAGCCGCTCCTTTTCCGAGAGCTCGCTGCGGCCGCTGATTTGCCACAAGCCGGTGATGCCCGCAGGCGCCAGAAAGCGCGTGCGCTGCCAGTCTTCTTTCAGCGCCTCGGCCTCGTAGACCGGCAGCGGGCGGTTGCCCACCAGGCGCATCTCGCCGCGCAGCACGTTGATCAGCTGCGGCAGCTCGTCGAGGCTGGTCTTGCGCAAAATGTGCCCCAATCGCGTGATGCGCGGATCGTGCTCCAGCTTGAAGAACGCGCCGCCACGGTACTGGTTCTTCGCCATCAGCTCGGCGACCTTTTGATCCGCGTCGATGTGCATCGTGCGGAACTTGTAGACCTCGAAGATCTGCCCGCGCGGCGCGCCCCGGCGATACGGCCGGCGCTCCTGGCCCACGCGCAGCTGCGTGTAGAAAGCCGGGCCGGGCGAATCGAGCTTGATGGCGATCGTCAAAAGCAGCAGCAACGGCGCGAGCAGCAGCAAGCCGACCCCGGCGATCGCCTGATCCAACAGCGTGTGCAACACCTCGATCAGCGGCTGGCGGTAGGTCGTGCCCAAGGCCGCCGGATCCTCGCTCGCGTGCGCGCCCACGGGCCGGCTGGCGAGCTCGATGTAGCCGTCGGGGTAAAGCACCTTGTACTCCCAATGGCTCGCCTTGCCCACGCGGGCATGCGGAAAGACCGCCGTGTGCGAGATCTTGGCGCCGCGGCCCACCAGGGCCGTGCCCTCGACGCTCGCCACCGGGCCCAGGGCGACCTCTTGTTGCACGATCGCCCCGTCGCCCACGAACACGGGCGCTTTCAGCTTGGCCTTGGGATGCAATTTCGCGCCGGGCGAAACCCAGATGCCGGGCTCGCGCTCGAGGCCTGCCGGCGCGTAGCCGCTCACGCGGCCTTCGAGCACGTCGCGCATGGCCTCGAGATACCCCGCCGGATGCCCGGCGTCGCGCCAGTAGGCGTCCGTGACGTAGCCGTAGAACGGCAAATTCTTCTCGACCAGCAACGGAAAGAAGTCGCTGCCGAAGTCGCACTGGCCGCCGGGCACGAGCACGAGCGCCTCGGGCTCGATGAGGTAGATGCCCGTGTTCACGAGCCGCGCCGGATCCGTCGCGGCTTCCTCGAAGCTCGTCACGTGGCCCTCGTCGTCGAGCGTGACGCGGCCGGCGCGCTCGGCGCGATCGCCGGGCGCGAGCACCGCCGTCACCAGCGCCCCGCGCGCCTTGTGGAAGGCGAAGGCGTCCTCGAGGTCGACGTCCGTGACCAGATCGCCCATCAGGACGACGAAGGTCTCCTTGTAGTTGCCCGCCATGCGCTTGACGGCGCCGGCGGTGCCGAGCCGGCTCGCCTCCAGGTGGCAGCTCAACGGCAGCGCCGGCGGCTGCGATTGGAAGTAGCGCTCGACCTCGTAGGGGTTCTCGCACAGGTTCAACGCGACGCGGGAGACGCCCTGGCGCGCGAGATAGTCGATCAGATGGGCGAGCAGCGGGCGGCCCACCAGGGGCAGCATGCCCTTGGAGCTGCCGCGGCACAGCGGCCCGAATTCTTGACCGCCCGCGGCGGCCAGCAGGATGGCTTGCATCAGCCTCACTCCTTCTAGGCGTCGTGTTGCTGAATCGGAAACAGCCGGTGAAGCTGCGACTGCTCGAACGTCAGGCGAAGGGCGGCCGGCGGATCCAACAGGATCAAGGCCTTGTCGGCCAGCTCGCTGAGATCGAGCGCGTACACCAGCGCGGAGAGGCCTTCGGCGTCCCAACTGGTCACGTGCGACAAATCGATCGCCCAGGCGCCGCCGTCGCTCTCCGTGAAGGCCTTGGCCTGTTCTTTCAGGCCCGGGGCCAGGCGCTTGTCCAGCGCGCCGAACACCCGCAACACGCGCTGCGAACCGTCTACCGTCTCCACGCGCTGGGTTTGCCCCCAGGCGGCGCGAAAGCTCTCCCACAGCGACGAGGACTGCCCCAGGGGCGATTTCTGGCTCCACGAGCTTGCGCTAGAATCCATTTTCACCCTCCAAACGCTTGACCGAAGTTCTTCGACCACCTTACCTCGCTCGCTCGCAGCGGCCCAATGGACAATCTGGACAAAAGGGCCTATGAGCTTTGGCTCGATTGACCGGGCCACAAAGCAGGCGGTTTGCGAGGATGGACCTGGGAAACGGTCGTTCATTTCCAGGCTCCGTTCGCCGAAACATGGATCAGGACGGAGCACTATCCGCGGGGAATATAGAACTGGCCTTCCATGCCAGGCGGAGGAGGGCTCCTATGACCATCGAGATGCCGGAACGCGATTACTACGAGATCCTGCAAGTCCATCCCAAGGCCTCGGTCGCGGTGATCAAGAAGGCCTACCGCACGCTGCTGCTCGAGGTCCATCCGGATCAGGGCGGCTCGGCCGAGCAGACCGCGCTGATCACCGAGGCCTTCAAGGTGCTGTCGGATCCCGAGCGCCGCACGGCCTACGATCGCCAGTACTTCACGCGCGCCGAGCGCGACGCGGCCGATCCGTCGCAGACGAGCCATCTCGTCGTCGTCTGCCCGAGCTGCCGCACCCGAAACCGCGTGCGCTCGCAAGAGCTGCTCAGCGTCGCGCGCTGCAGCCGCTGCGGCCACGCGCTCTCGCAGTTGCCGAAGCGCTTCTCGCGCCTCGCCGAGCGCCTTTTGGCGCGCTCGCACCGCTTGTTCGCGTCGCTCGTGAACATCCGACTGGACAAGCGGCGACTGGGGCTCGCGATCGCCCTGCTCGTGCTGAGCGGTGCGGCCCTCAGCTACGCGCTGTCGGATCACCACGCCGATCCGCTCGCCGCGACGGACCGGCTGCGCGCCGAGGGCCACTTCGCCCAGGCGGCCTGGCTGTTGCAAAAGGCGATCGATCACGAGCCCGCCAATCCCCGCCTGCACGAGATTCTGGGCGACGTCTACGTCAAGCAGAACCTCTATCCGCAAGCGCTCGCCGAGTACAGCGAGGCGATTCGCCTGAACCCCGAGAACTCGTACCTCTACACGCTGCAAGGCGACGTGTACATGCAGCTCAAGCGCCCGGCCGAGGCAGTGACGAGCTATGCGCAGGCCCTGAAGATCGATCCGGACGAGACGCCCGCATTGGTCGCGCTCGGCAACGCGGACGCCAAGCAGGGCCACTTTTCAGACGCCGAGGCGCTCTACCTCAAGGCGTTGCACCAGCAGCCGGACGCGGACGTGTACTTCAATCTGGGCCAGGTCTACCACTGGGATCACAACCGCGGCGCGGCCGAGAAGGCCTTCGAACAGGCCCTGATTCAGGATCCCGAGCATCGCTCGAGCATGGTCGAGCTGGCTTCGCTGTACTACGAAGAGGGCCACTACAACCTGGCCGCCGCGCAGCTCGTCAAGGCCAACGCGCTGCAGCATCACGATCTGGATCTGCATCTGCGATTGGCGGACATCTACGAGCGCACGGGCCACAAGCGCGAGGCGATTCAGGAGTGGAAGGTCTGCCTGGACCAGGCCAAGGGCAACACGGCGATCGCCAGGCGCGCGCATCAAGCGCTGACGCGCCTCGCGCCGACCGGCTGACGAACAAACACCTAACTCACACTTAATACACCCTTTATGCAACTTCCAGCAGACGAGGGTACAAAATCTCCAGAGA
>DATNPP010000100.1:0-5413 GCA_036703175.1 Oscillatoriaceae cyanobacterium | reverse complement strand
CAGCTCGGTCGCGATGCCCGGCCGCACGATCCGCATCGCGCAGCGGCCGCTGACGCGCGAGGAGAAGCTCTCGCTGGCGTCGAGCCAGCTCGCGGACGAAGGCGCCTGGTTCCGACTGGTGCAAGAGGGCGATCGCGAGATCCAGGTGGCGATCGCGCGCAACCCGAAAGCCACGCGCAACGTGCTCGAGCTGCTCGCCCGTACGGGCTGTGAGCAGGCCCAGATCGCCGTCGCCACGCACCCCCAGATCACGCCGTCGCTGCTCGGCATGCTCGCCAAGAGCCCGAACTTCAAGATCGTCGAGGCCGTCGCCACGCACCCGATGACGCCGCCGGCCGTGCTCGAGCAGCTCGTCGAGGCGCACGATCCCAACGTGCGCGCCGCCGCGTTGCGCCATCCGCGACTGAGCCCCGAGACCGTCGAAGAGGCCCTCACGGGCACGATGGGCGCGCGCGTGGGCGTGGCCCGCAATCCGCAACTCACGCGCGAGCAGCTCGAAGGCCTGTTCGAAGAGGCGATCAGCCCGCTGTTGTGCGCCATGCTGCGCCATCCCAAGCTGGACGAGGAGCTCTTCGCCCGATTGCTGGCCCATCCGGCCGCGGACGACGAGGTGCTGCTTCTGGCGGTGCGCCATCGTCTGATGACGCCGCCGCTGCTGATCGGCGTTCTCGAGGCCAAGCCGAGCTTTGCGGTCAAAGAAGCGATCGTGCGCTCGCCGCGGTTGATGCCGCTCATGCTGATCAAGCTCGGGCAGGATTCGGATCCGCGCGTGCGCGCGCTGGTGGCGAGCCATCCTCAAACGCCGGCGCCTTGCCTGATGGCGCTGATCCACGACGCCGACGAGCGCGTGCGCGTGGGCCTGTTGCACCATCCGCATTTGCCGCTGGGCGTGATCGAGGCGATCGCGAGCGGCAAGGATTTGCTTTTGAAGACGGGCATCGCCTGCCGTCCCGGCGTGCCGGACGAGATCCTGATGTACCTGTGCAAGACCAAGAGCCGCAAGCTTCACGAGGCCCTGCTGCGCCGTCCCAAACTGAGCAAGCGGCTCGCCATGCGCCTTTCGCACTCCTTCTACGTCGAGCTGCGCTACGAGCTGGCCCAGCGCCCGGGGTTGCCGACACCGATCGCCGACGAGCTGGCGCGCGACGGCAACTGGGTGGTGCGCGAAGCCGCGCTGCGCTCGGGCCGCGTCTCACCCGCGCTGCGCGAGCAGATGCTCGCCGATCCGGTCTACTGGGTGCGATTGACGGCCGACAACCGCGCGCCCTTCTGGCCCTGGGAGCACCGCCAGCGCGAGCGGGACTTCGAGGCGGCGTTCGCGAGCTGAGTCCTCGGCCGGCTGAACATAATACAAATTTTCCACTAGCAAGCAAGGGGAGGCAAGCCCGGTTTCCGGGTATAGCTGCACCATGCGCCAAGGAATCGTCATATTCGCGGATTCGACGCTGCCGGCCCTCAAGCCGGCGGTGGAAGCTGCGATTGCGACCGGCGCAACGAGCTTCGTGGCCTACGCCGATCCCGACGCCAGCACGTCCTTGCGCAAGCAACTGGGCGGCCCGCCGCCGCGCTTCTTTCCGCAGGCCGGCCGCGCCACCCTGGGCGAGCGCATGGCCCAGGCCTTCGCCTTTCTGTTCGTGCAGGACTTCGAGCATGTTCTGCTCGTCACGCACGCGACCAAGGACACGACGCAGACGCGCCTGGCCGAGCTGCTCGCGGCGCTCGAAGAGCAGGCCGTGGCGATCGCCGATCTCGACGGCGGCTTCGCGGTCGCCTTGCGCCGTGCGGATT
Organism: Oscillatoriaceae cyanobacterium; assembly: GCA_036703175.1. Lineage (GTDB taxonomy): Bacteria > Cyanobacteriota > Sericytochromatia > S15B-MN24 > JAQBPE01 > DATNPP01. The sequence goes on along the minus strand of DATNPP010000100.1, from coordinate 3,625 downwards.
TCCCGCATGTCGCCGCGATCTTCGAGGAGGTCGCCTGGGAGCGCAGCGGCGCCGCAGAGTCCGCAAACGCCCTGTTGGCCGAGCATAAGACCAAGGCGTGAATTTCCCTTTAACTTCCCTACGCATGGCCTTAGCCGATCCTTAAGAATATTTCGCGCCGACTCGACGAAAACTCCCTTGTCCCCCAGCACCTCCCGTGCCAAACCCAAGGAGAGCGCCCTATGTCGATTCGCGTGACCACGATGACCCCTTCGCTGCCCTCGGCGTATCGTCCGCAATCGATCGCCCCGACGCCCGTGCCGGTGCAAGCCAGCTCGATCGATTACGGCCAGGGCATTCCGGTGCAGAACGGCAACCAGTCGACGGCCGAGATCGGCGGCATCGCCGGCGCGGTCGGCGGCGGCTTCATCGGCTTCAAGTGGATGGCCCCGCTGCTTGCGAAGCTGTTGCCCAGCCTGGCGAAGGCCGGCGGTTTGCCCGGCCTCGCGGTCGCCGGTGTGGTCGGCGCCTGCGCCGCCGTCGGCGGGTACTTCGGCTACAAGCTGGGTGGCGGCTAAAAAGCAGCCTTCCCGACGTTCTTTCGCCCCACCCCGCGCGGGTGGGGCTTTTTCGTCAGCGCCCGCCCGCGACCGTGACGATCTGGCCCGTCACGAAGCGCGACCGATCCCCGGCCAGAAAGCCCACCACGCGCGCCACTTCCTCGGGCTCGCCCATGCGTCCCAGCGGAATCGTCGCGATGCGCTGCGGAATGCTGCGCTCGTTGCCCGCGTGAAACGGCGTGTCGATCAGCCCCGGCGCGACCGCGTTCACGCGAATGCCGAACGGCCCCAGCTCGCGCGCGAGCCCCAGCGTGAGCGTGTTGAGCGCGCCTTTGGCCGCCGCGTAGACCGTCGAGCCAAAAGGCGCGCCGGTTTCGGCCGCGATCGAGGAGACGTTCACGATGCGCCCGTCGCCGCGCGCGCGCATGCCGGGCAGCACCGCCTGCGTGCAGATGAACGCGCTTTTGAGGTTCAGATCGAGAATGCGCTGCCACAGCGCGTCGTCGAAATCCTCGAAGGCACGCTGCTCCACGTGGCTGCCCACGTTGTTGACGAGCACGCTCACGGGGCCGAGCGTGGCCGCTTGCTCGAGCAGCGCCGCGACGTCCTCGCGGCGCGTCACGTCCGCATGGCAGGCAATCGCCCGCCGACCGAGCGCGCGAATGTCCGCCACGACGGCCGCCGCGGCCTCGGGCTGATCTAGGTGGTTCACCACCAGATCCGCGCCTTGCGACGCGAGATGCAGCGCGATCGTCCGGCCGATGCCCGAGCTCGCACCCGTCACGAGAGCGATGTGGTCTTGAAGCGGCGTCATGCGTCCTCCGCCATGGCACATACCCGACGCGATCGGCTCGCAACCGCAAACGACTCAATCGGGGTATAAGCCGAGCAAAGGAGCACCGCGCCGATGTCCGTTCGCCGCCCCGCCCCCGCCCCCGGGGCCGTGGTTTTCAAGCCCAAAGAGTCGATGACGAAGTTCGGCAACTTCTTCCCGAAGCTCTACGCGATCTTCGGGTGCGTCTTCCTCGTGGCGCTCGCAGGCGGTTACTTCCTCTCGAGCCGCTTCCACAACGGCACGTTCTGGCTGATGCCGATCATGACGGGCTTTCCGATCGGCTCGATGGTGCTCACGGGCATCTACGTCGGCCGCGTGAGCAAGCGCAAGATCGTGATCGACGGCGATCGCATTCGCATGATCGAGGGCGCCCAGGTCAAGACCAACTTGCAGTGGCACCAGATCACGCGGCTCACGATCCGCCGCGAGCGCGACGCGGATCTCTACGAGCTGTGGGTGAAGAACCAGCCGCTCGCCGTGCACGCCGCCTTCTTTCAGGACGGCGACAAGCTGCTGCAGGCGATCAGCGCCCGCACCAGCCTGGCCTGGGAGCGCGTGAAGGCCTAATCCCGGTAGCTCGGCTGCTTGATCTGCCCCTCCGGCGAGAGCGGCAGCAGCAAGCGGAACACGCTGCCGCGCCCCACCACGGATTCGACCGTGACCGTGCCGCCGTGGCGCTCCACCAGCTCCTTGACCAGCGCGAGCCCGATGCCGGTGCCGCCGTAGAGGCGCGTGTTCGAGCTGTCCACCTGGTAGAAGCGCTCGAAGAGCTTGTGCATGGCCGCCTCGGGAATGCCGATGCCGGTGTCCCACACCTCGACGGCGATCGCCGAGCTCTCCTTCGCGTACGCCGCGCGCACGCCGATGCGGCCGCCCGGCGGCGTGAACTTCACCGCGTTGTCCAGGAGGTGCTTGAGCGCCTGCCAGAGGCGATCCGGATCCGCCACCAACTCGGGCAATCCGCGGCTCACCTCGAGCGACACTTCTTGCTGCTTGCGCTCCGCGAGCGGCCGGATGTCCTCGACGGCGGCCTGCAGCAGCGCCGGCACGTCCACGCGGCCGAAGTGCATCTCGAGCAATCGCGCTTGCAGGCTGGAGATGTCCAACAGATCGTTGATCAACCCCGCCAGGCGCTCGCTGCTCTCCATGATCTTCTCGCAGGCCTCGCACTGTTGGGGGTTCAGCTCGCCGAAGGCCTCGTCCGCGAGCAGGCTGCCGAAGCCCAACACGACGTTCAGCGGCGTGCGCAACTCGTGGCTGATGCTCGCGACGAACGCGGCCTTGAGGCGGTCGGTCTCGGCGAGCTTCTCTTTGAGCTGGGAGAGCATGAAGCTCTGCCGGCGCAGCTCGGCGTCTTGCGTCTCCAGCTGGGCCTGGCGCGCTTCTTCTTCGGCGAGACGGCGCCAGAGCGGGCCGATCGCCTCCACGAGCACCTCGGCGAGGCCCTGCTCGTCGGCTTGAAAGGCCTCGCGGCGATAGAGCGAGAGCACCAGCGCGCGGCCGTCGGCATTGAACGGCAGTGCCAATGCGCTCGCGAAGTCGCGATCCAACTTCAACGGGCGACCGCCGTCCTTGTGCCACACCACGGACTTGCGCGCCTCGAGCGCCAGGCCGGAGGCATCCTCGTCGCGGGCCAGCTTGCGCCCGATGAGGCCGTGTTCGCTCGAGGCGAGCACCAGCACGCCTTTGGTTTCACGTGCGACCAACAGCGCACACTCGGCGTGCAACAACGCGCCGGCATGCTCGAGCAAGCGATCCTGCAGCTCGGCCCGGCTTTCGGCGCGCAAAAGCACCCCGAGCGCATGGCCGAGCGCCGAGACGGATGTCCCTTTCGTTGAAGACAGGGAACCACGGGATGGCACGGGCAACCTCCAGAAGTGCATGCCAAGTGTAACAGAGTGTAACGACAATTGCCAGCGCGCCGAAAGTGCCCATACGACTTGCCATGCGGCTTGTCGTGTGGTATCGTGGCATCAAGTCCCGACCGGGACCCGCGAACTCGGATTGTGTTTTTGGCCGCATCTCTTTGAACAAGGGAGCCCAACCTCTGGTGAAGGCCGTAGACCTCCCGTGCAGGAGGAAACGATAATTCAACAGGCGGGCACCCACCTGCAGGAAGCAGGGTTCAAAAAGACGTCCGGATTCGCCCGGTAGGGATTTTTTTCGTGCTCGTCGCGTCCCCGGCTTCGGCCGGGGACGCTTGATTTTGGCAAGCGCGCGGGCTATGCTGAACCGCCCTGCGGGCGATGAA
>DATNPP010000475.1:0-18879 GCA_036703175.1 Oscillatoriaceae cyanobacterium | reverse complement strand
GAGGTGTTGGCGCGCTATCCCGAATACCGCCACATCGATCGCGAGGAGCTGGCGCTGCTCGCGATCGGCGAGCATCCGCGCCCCGATCTGAATTTGCTGGTGCACTCCGAGATCGACGCCGATCGCATCGACTACGTGATGCGCGACAACTACTACTGCGGTTTCGCGCACGGCGTCGACGTGCAGGCGCTGCGCGACCTCTACCAGCTCGACGCCACGCACGGCATCGTGCTGAGCGCCCGCCATGCCGACATCGCCGCGCAGTTGCTCGCCGCCCGCTACAACCTCATCTCGAACATTCAGAACAATCCCTATTCCCGCCTGGGTGACCTTCTGCTCGCGGAGTGCATACACGATGCGTTGTTGCAGGCGGACGAGGACGTCCAGACGCGCTTCGCGCGCATCGCCAACCACGGCCAGGACGCCGACATGGAGCAATTCCTGCGCGAGCGCGCGGGCGAGGCCTGGCGGCGCTTGGCCGCCCTGGTGGCCGGTCAGCAGCCCTACGAGCTGGTGGAGGCCTTCGAGTTCCCGCTGCTGTCGCCGGCCGCGCGCTATGCGCTGCAATCGCTGCATCAGCGCGAAGGCAGCCTCGCGCTGCACCTGCAGGAGCGCATGCAGCCGGTATTGGGCGAGTCGACGCTCGTCGACGTGGCGCGCGTGAGCCCGCCCGTGATGCCGTTGCGCACCGCGCGGCTCGGCCACATGCCCTGGCATGGGCGCTTGACCGACATGCCGATCGTCGAGGGCATCATCACGGCCTCGATGCAGTCGACGGCGATTCAGGTCTACACGCCGCCCGAGCAGCCCGTGACGATGGATCGCGAGACGTTCGAGCAATGGGTTTCGCGTTACAAGGTGATCGATCCGTCGCTCACGCTCGACAAGGCGGATCACTTCGTGGGCGAGTTCTGGCACGGCGAGCGTGCGCGCTTCGGCATGCTGCTCGCGCTCGAGAGCATGGCCATGGACAGCCTGGTCGAGCAGCTCGCGAAGGCGCCCTCGCGATTGGATATTCTGTTCCTCTCACTCTACGCCGCGCTCATGCGTCTCGAAGAAGCGCTCGACGAGCCGCGACTATATCTCGACGGCCGTGAGGCGGTCTGGGCGTTGTTGCGGCACAAGGCGCTGCAAGAAGTATGGGGCCCCTACTACCCCGAGGGCTATTTGGCCGACGAACTGCCCGGGCATCTGCGCAACGACCTGCACTACCTCGGCCTCTCCGGCTTGCTTTACGCGACGACGCGCCTCGAGCGCGTGCGCAACGTCTTCGTGGAGCGCTTCAAGTACGGCGCGACGGGATGGGGGCGCCGGCTCGCGCATCAGCTGGACGAGGCGATCGCCCGCCCCGGCCTGCAGCGGCGCCTCTCCGAGGCCATGGATCAGATCTTCTCCGGCAGCATCGACTCCTACCGGGCCTACTTCGGATTGCTCGGTGAGGAAGAGCCGGGCAGCGCGCAGCGCCGTCGCGAGCTGCGGCGCCGCATGCCGATCGCCGTCACGCGTTGAGCTGACCGCGCAGAATTCGCTGGAAGGTCGTCACGAGCTCCTCGCTGGGCGCGAGGCCGAACTTCTTCGCCAGGTGCTGATCGGTGCGCTTGAAGTGGCGCAAGGCCTCTTCGCGCTTGCCTTGCCGGGCGAGGGCGATCAGCTTGGTCTTGTGCGCCTCCTCGTTCAGGAAATCCTGCTTGATGGCCTGATCGGCCAGGCGCAGCGTCTCGCGGAAGTCCTGGCGCTCCATGAAGGCCTTGAACAGCAGCTGGTAGCCCTCGTTCGCGAGCAAGCGGAAACGCTCGCGCTCGATCGTGCACCACTCGTCCTCGCAGTTGGGCAAAAAGACGCCGCGATAGAGGTCGAGGGCCTTCTTGAGCGCCGCGAGCTGCTCTTCGGGCTGGATATGCGGATCGCGGGCGCGCTGGCTCAGGTAGAGGAACTCTTCGGCGTCGAACGTGTAGTTGAGACCGAAGTTGAAGGTGTAGCGCCCGTCTTGCAGCAAAATGAAGCGCGAGGGACGATGCTTTTCCAGCTGGGGCTCGAGCGCCTGGCGCAAGCGCGAGATCAGCATCAGCGAGGCCGAGGTCTTCGAGTCGCCCTGATGGCCGAACACCTCGCTCAGCTCCTCGCGCGTGAGGCCTCTGCGGTGCAGCATCAGATAGACCAGCAGTTGCTGCGTCTTGCGGCCGCGGCCGAAGGCCTCGTCTCGGCTCGCGCCCTCGACGCGCACCTCGACGTGGCCGAAGCTCGACACCTGCAACGTCGGGCTGATGCTGTCCGCGGCGACCGGCACGCTGGTCGTGCGTTCCAGGTAGGAGCGCGACTCGAGCTGCTTGAGGTGGTGGTACTCGTGTTCGTCGGCCTGTTTGCACGCGCCGGCGAAGGCGGCTTCGCTCTCCAGCGTCGCGCCCTTGGCCTGGTAGACCCGCGCGAGCGCGAACTCGACGCTGGTCTGGAAGTAGCGAAAGCCGTAGCGCTCCATGTAACGGTGAATCGGCTCTAAAAGCTCCTCGGCCTGCTGCACCTCGCCGAGCGCCAGGTGCAAGCGGGCGGCGAGCTCGGCCAGGTTGTAGGCGGCCGGATCGCTCAGTGGCAAGCCGCGCAAAGCGATCGCCTCGTCCAGCAGCAAGCGGGCCTTGGCCCAGGCGCCCTGGCGCATCGCGACCTCGGCCTGGCTCGCGAGCGCGTTGGAGCGGGCGATCGCGTCGCCGTTCTCGCGCGCGCTCGCGAGGCTGGCCTCGAAGTAGAAGGTCGCCTTGGCCCAATCCGCACGCTGCGCGTTGATTTCGCCCAGTGTCCACTCCACGTGGGCCACGTCGCGCCGCGCGCCGAGCTGCTGGGCCAGATTGAGGGCGCGTTCGGCCGCTTCCCAGGCGGCGCGCAGCTCGCCTTGCAGCAGATGGATGCGCGCCAGATTGTTGTAGACCATCGGAATGGGCAGCTTGAGCGAGTCCTCGGCGCAACGAATCGCCTCCTGATAGAACTCGCGTGCTTTCGAGAACTTGCCGATCTTGGAATGGCCGAGCCCCAGATTGATCAGCACCTTGCCCTGGCCCATGCGATCGGGAATCGCGCCGTAGAGCCGCAGGGCCTCCTCCAGGTAGGTCATCGCGAGCGGCACCTCGTTCGTCTGGAGGTGGTAGATGCCGAGCAGGTTGTAGACCAGCGCGCGGCCGGCCAGATCCTCGGCGGGCAGAACCTCGCGGGCCTCTTGCGCCAGCTTGTAGAAGCGCTCGTTGCCGCGCATGCCCCACACAGCGGCCTGCCCCGCGAGCGCGCGTCCTTGCCAGCGGCCGTCGCCCCGCGCGCGCGCCTGCCACTGGGCTTCTTCGTAGTGTTTGATGGCTTCTTCCGAGCGCCCCGTCACGCGCTCGAGATCCGCCATCAGGCAGCAGAGCTGCGGCGAGACGGCGCGGTGGCCCTCGGGAAAGAGATCCAGCAGCTCGCCCAGCGCCTGGTAGTGATAGGCGCCCAGCAGCGCCTCGCCCACAGGGGCGGCCAGCGCCTCGGCCTGGTAGACGTCACCCGCGCCCAAAAAGGCCGGTATCGCGTGCAATGGGCTCGCCTGCGTCAGATAGACGCCGAGCCGGCGCATCAGCGTCATGCGATCGCCGCCCTCGGTGGCGACGCGCTTGGCGGCGGGATGCACGCGCCAAATCGGCGTGTCGCTCGTGAGGCGCGTAAAGACGGGCGGCCAGGAGGCCGTGGCCGGCCAGGGCGCGATAGGCTCGACGACCGCCTGCCAGAGCGCCGGCTGAATCCAGGGCAGTTGCAGCGCGAGCGGCAGCGCGAAAGCCCACGGCGGCCCCAGCGGCTCGTCCGGCGTGCGCTCCTGGCTTTTGAGCCATTCGCGCCAGGAAAACTCGAACCAATCTGCGGCGTCGGTGCCGAGGCGCCGGCGCTCGCCGGGGGTCATGCCGATCTCCTCGGGGCCCAGAACCACGCGCGCCTCGGCGTTCATCGGCAGCTGATCGAGCGCGGCCGGATCGTCGGCCACGAGAATCAGCTGGGAGTGCTCAGGCATCAGATCGATCGACAGCTCGAGCACCGAGCGCAGCGCCGGGGTTGCCGGTTGATCGCCGAGGTCCAGCACGAACAGAAATCCGCCCGGCGCGAGCTCGACCAGCGCCTCATGCAGGTTGCCCGTGATCGCGGGCGACGCCGCCTTGTACGAGGTGCTTTCGAGCAGCGGCGCGAAGCTGGGATCGAAAATCGGAAAGGTCGTCTTGAGGCCCAGCAGCAGATGCGACAGAAAGAGGCCCGGATCGAGCCCGAAGGGCGCGAGCTGGTACCACAGCACCGGCAAGCCGCTCTCGCGCGCGTAATCCGCGGCGAGCGTGGTCTTGCCGAGACCCGACGGGCCCCACAGCACGGTGAGGCGCTTGTCGGGCGACAGGCCGGGTTTCAGCAGGCGCAGCGGCTCCGGCCGCGGCACGTGCGGGCTGGGCACGCTCGGCGCGAGAAACGAATAGGGCAGGCAGGCGTGCTGCATTTCCCGATCACTTCACGGGCGGCGCGGACGCCTCCGGGGTTGGGCTCGGGCTCGGGCTCGCACTCGGGCTGGGGCTCGGGCTCGGATCGAAGCTGTTCTCCCAATCCGCCAGGTGCGACGCCAGCGTGGCGTGCGGCTGCGCGAGCTGCGTCAGCTTATTCGCCAAAACGGCGTTCGGCTGCCCGAGGTCCACGCTCGCGAGGCTCGAGCCGAGCGTCGCGCGCACCTGATCCGTGAGCTCGCCGGTCGCCGAGTAATCGAGCGCGTCGAGCGAACGACTCTGCGCGGCGACCGCGATGCGGGCGCCGATGAGCGAGCTGGCGACGTCGATCACCAGCGGCGCCTGCGGTTGCGCACGCGCCAACGCGCGCAGCTCCTCGGGGCCGTTCTGCGAATCGAAAGCCACCGTCGCGAAGAAGAGCTGGCTGTTGAGCGGCACCTTGAGCTGGCTGAACGTGCCGTCGGCCGCCACTGGCGCCGGCGACGAGCCCAGCAGCGGGCCGCCCGCGAGGCGCTCGGCCTGCACCGTGAGGTCTCCCGTCTTGCTCGTGGCGTACGACGGCAGGCTCACGTTGCCGGTGAGAAAGACCGGCTCGCCCTCGTTGATGAACGTGCCCGAGGTGTTGGCGACCGTCGTCGTGTTGCTCGGCAGGAGCGTCTTGTCCGGGCTCACGGCACACGCGGACAGCAGCGTGGCGCATGCCAGGCAAGCGCCGATGCGACGGCGGAAGATTCCGGAACGCATATGGGCCCCCTCCATGTCTCGTCTGTTTCTTTTATACCCCGCTTCGCGCCGCGCGATTGGCGGGCGGGCCTACTGGAAAGAGATCTTGCGGACTCGCAGGCCGTTGTTCTCGGCGGCGTACAGGTTGCCCGACGCGTCCACGGCCAAGCCTTCCAGCCCGTTGAAGCTCGCGTTGCGCCCCGGACCGTCTTGATCGCCGGGATCCATATCGCCGGCGATTCGCGTCACCAGGCCTGCGGGGCTGATCTCGAGGATCAGATTGTTCAGCGCGTCTTCGACGAAGAGGTTGCCGCTGGCGTCCATGGCTAACCCGGTCGGGTAGCCGACGCTGCCGGCCGTGCCCAGGCCGTCTTGCGGTTGCGTCTGGCCGGTGCCGGCGAAGGTCGAGACGACGCCGGCAGAAGTGACCTTGCGAATCAGGCTGTTGCCGTTGTCGGAGACGTAGAGGTTGCCTTGGCTGTCCGCCACGATACCGAGCGGCGTGTTGAATTGCGCCGCGGAACCCGTGCCGTTCGCGCTGCCTTCGGTGCCGCCGGCGAGCGTCGAGACGACGCGCTGCGGCGTGATCTTGCGGATGTCGTCGTTGCCGACCGGCGTGGTGCCGGCGGCGACGCCGCGTTCGGTGACGTACAGGTTGTCGTTCGAATCGATCGCGAGGCCCCAGGGATCCGAGAATTCGGCCGTGGTACCGCTGCCGTCCTGGTGGCCGGCCGTACCGTTGCCGGCGAAGGTCGAGACGACGCCCGTGGACGTGATCTCGCGGATCGTGTTGTTGCCGTGGTCCACCACGAAGACGTTGCCCTGGCTGTCCACAGCCACGCCGTAGACGCCGCCGAAGGTCGCGCCGCTGCCCGTGCCGTTGGCGCTGCCGAGCGCACCGGATTGACCCGCGAGCGTGGTAACGGCCGCGGACGTCGAGATGGCCCGCACCGTCGCGCCGCTGATGGGAAGCGTCTGGGACTGGAAGTCCGTCGTCTCGTCGCCCACGTAAAACACATTGTGATTCTTGTCGAACGCGATACCCGTCGGACCCTCGAACGAAGCGGCGCCGCCCGTGCCGTTCGTCGCGCCTTGCGTGGCGCTGCCGGCGAAGGTGCTGACGTTGATCGAAGCACTGCTCACGGTCACGCCGAGGCTGGCGGTTGTATTCCCGCTCTTGGCGGTGAGCGTGTCCGAGCCCGCGCTTCCCGCCGTCACCAGGCCGGTCGACGTCACGCTCAAGCTCGAGCCGGAGTGGCTCCAATTCACGGCGGGCGCGTTCACGGTGTTGCCGTTCGTGTCCGTCCCCACGGCGCCATATTGCAGCGCGTCGCCCTGGAAGAGCATCATGCGGGAAGGCGTGAGCTTCAGGCTGCTCAGCACAGCGAATGCGTAGGCATTGCTGGTATTGCCGTCGACCGTGACCGTTAGATTGCCGGTTTGGGCGCCCGTGGGCACCGTCGCCGTCAGGCTCGTGTCGCTTGTGACGGTAACGCTCGTCGCGGCCACGCCGCCGAACGAGACGCTCGCCGTCTTGCCCGTGGACTTGCCGAAGTTGGTGCCCGTGATCGTCACCGTCGCGCCCGGGCCGCCGTTGGACTGGCTCAGCGCGCTGATCGTCGGCGAGCCGGCCGCACCCGCGACCGCCAGATTGATGGTGACGTTCGCCGTCTGGCCGGGCTGCACCGTCACGCTGGCACTGCCGGTGCCCAGCGTCGCGTCGGTGGCCTTCACCGTATAGCCCGAGCCCGGCGGCAGCTCGCCCATCAAGAAGGTGCCCAGGGCGTTGCTCGTGGCGTTGTTGGACAAGCCTGCGATCGTGATCTGCGTGTTCGAGAAGTCCGGCGTCTGGCCGCCGGAAACGGCCAGGGTGCCGTCGATCTCGCCCGTCTGGCCGAGCGTGAACTTGAGGCCGGTCGCCGTCTTCGCGACGTTGAACTGGACCGCCTCCGTACCGTCCGTGGCCGTCGCGATCAGCGTGGCGGGAAACGTCCAGCCCGAATCGGGCGAGAACTGGCCCTGCGCGTTCGTCGTCGCCTCGGAGCCGCTGCGCGTCCCCGTCGCGTTGTAAGCGTCGATCTTGACGCCCGAGACGGCGCTGCCGCTCGCATTGACGACTTCTCCGAAGTAGTTGGCCTGGGTGGTGGTCGTGGCGGTGGCCGTGGGGGTGGGCGTCGGATCGGTGCTGGCGTCGCTGCTCGGCGTTGCGGTCGGCTCCGTCGTGCCGCCGTCCGTCGGATTCGAATCCGACGGCGAGGTGCTGGGCGCCGGCGAGAGCTTCGTTTTCGAGCCCGACGTGACCGTGCGCTGCAGCTTCCCCGTCGTCTGGGTCGGGGAAGACACGCAACTGAGCGTCAGCGTGCCGGCGATGGTTCCCGCCAGAATGATGCGATAGACCCTCATGCCTCGACGCCTCCTTGGCCACTACCGATCATGTTCCCGGGGATCCGCCCTTGAAACGCGCGGCGCGCTAGTTGGTCAGCGCGCAGTCGAGCGATTGGTGGCCGCCCGGCAGCATGCGCAGCAATTTCTTCTTGACCGGATCGATCTCCAGCACCCGATTGCTGCCGGTGGCCGTCACGTAAAGGTAGCCCGTGCCCGGATCGACCGAAATGCGCGAGGGGCTCGGCGGAATGCCCAACGAAGCCTTGATCGCCCCGGTTCGCGTGTCGACGATCTGGGTGATCGGCGGCTTCGAGAAGAGGCACGCCACGTACAGCCAGCGGCCATCGTTGGACAGCGCGAGGCCCACCGGCGAGATGCCGACCTCGAAAGTCTTCACCAGGCGCATCGCGCGCGTGTCGAAGACCGCCACGAGGTTCGTCGAGCGGTAGGCGACGTACAGCAGGCGCGCATCCGGGCTGAAGACGGCCCCCGAGGGCGTCTCCCACTTCATGCGCAAGCGCTTGAGCTCGTGTTTCATCTGCGGATCGTAGACCGTCACGAAGCTGTCGTGCTGTCCGAGCGGCGGATCATGGCTGAAGTTCGCTTCCATGCGGGCCTCGGCCAGCGCGTCGCCGGTTCCCTGCTTGCGCTCGGGCGGCCGATACGAATGGAGCACCCAGACATTGTGCGTCGTCGGATCGACCACGACGGTCGAGGGCGAGCTGGGAACCGGCAGATCGAAGTGCACCTCGCGCGTGCATCTGCCGGTCGCGGGATCGAGCCAGGCCACCGCGCGCCCGCGCGCCTCGGTGACCAGCAAGGAGTGCCCGTCGCCGGCCCACGCCATCGCCACGGGTTCGTTGCCGACCGCGCCCTGATGGCACGCATAGCAGCTCGTGACGTGCGCGAACTTCGCGGCGCCGAGCTTCTGATGCCACACGTTTTGAGGCACCGCTCCCACCAGCATGTCCTTGATCGTCGTGAGCGTCTGCGTGTCGATCTCAGTGACGCTTTGCGAGCCCACGTTCGTGACGTAGATGCGCTTGCCGTCTGGCGATACCAGCAAATTGTGCGGCAACTTGCCGGTGTCGAAGGTCTTGAGAATCTGGCCGGTTTCGAGGCTGTCGGCCTGCACGCCCGAGAGGACCCCGGTGACGAAGACCTTGTGGTCGGCGGCGAGCGCCGGATGGCGCGTGAAGCCGTAAGCGAGACCCGCGAGGCCGCAGGCGACGAGCAAAGCGAGGCCGAATTTCTTCATACGCTGACTATACCCACCAAACGACAGTGGGCGGGCCGAAAGCCCGCCCACGTCAGACCGGATCCTAGAAGCGGTACTTGGCCGCCCCGTTCTTGAAGGCCATGTTGATGGTCGCCTTGCCCTGGGCACCCGGGAAGAGCGAGGTCGACAGAGGCACGTTGTTCGCGATCTCGTCCGGCGTCTCGAGGCTCGTGAGCTTGAACGTCACCGCGTCGTGCTGCTTGTTGCGGGCGAAGGTCAGCGTGATCGTGCCCGCGCTGTTCAGCGCGACGTTGCTCTTGGTGAAGTTCGCGCCGTCGATCGAGTACTGCAACGTCGCCGTCTTGCCCACCTCGTCCGATCCGAAGACGCCCTTGAGCGTCAGCGTCTCGGAGCAATCGCTGTTCATGAGGATGTGGTAAGGCGCGCTGCTGCCGTGCGCGATCAGCAGGTTCTTGTACTCCGCCGTCACGTTCGGCGCGGCGCCGGCGGCCACGAAGCCGAAGTTGCCGTTCGCGTTGGTGGTGGCGGTGATCTTGTTGGCTTGCTGCGTGGCGCCCGTGAAGAGGCCGTTCTTGCCGACCTGTTGCGTGGCGGTCGAGCCCGGCGCGGGCGTCGGAATGAAGTAGTCGTTGAAGCCCGTCGTGATGCTGACGCCGGGGAACGGATCGCCGTTGTTCGAGAGCGTGCCCTGAACGGTGCCGGTCGCCGTGATGTCGCCGTCCGACCAGCTGCCGGTCTTGTTGTCGCTGCCGTTCACGCCTTCGAGCACCTGGCCCGAGTAGTTGTAGTAGGTGATCGTCGAGCCGCCGACGTGCACCACGCGATTGACGGTGGTCGCGGCCGCGCTCCAGTTGAGCTGCTGCGACGAGCCGCCGGTCGAGAGTGCGACGTAGTTGGCGGGCGCCGCCTGCGCGCTGTGCAGCGTATAGACGAACCAGACGGTGCCGTCGGCGTCTTTCTCGAGCTTGGAGGTCGACGGCGTGACCCACAAACCGGTGGCGCGGTCGAACTCGTAGCAGGGCTGTTGCAGCGTCGCGGGGTCGCTGAAGTTGATCTGGCCGTTGACGGCCTGAAGCGCTGCGGGGTTCACCTTCATCTTGAGGGTGGCTTCGGCGCCGGGCTTGAGGTCGGCGCTAAGATCGACGGTCGAGAAGCCGAGCGGGTTCAGCGGCACGATCTGGTCGCTGTCGCTGCCGTCCACGAGCGTCTTCGTCTCGAGCGGACCGGGCAGCTGGCCGTAGGGCGAGGTGAAGTTGCTCGACGGCATCGGATCCAGCCAGGTGACGCGCACGTCGGCGTCCTTGGAGAGGGCACCCGGCGGAATGTCGAGGATCGAGGAGCCGTCGGAGCTGACGGCCGATCCGCCCGCCGCCGCGGTGATGTGCGTGACCTTGGCGTCTTCGGGCTTCAGCGAAATGTTGATGTTGCCCGTCTGGCCGGACGTGACATCCGTGACGGCCTGGTGGACCAGGTAGCCGTCTTTGGAGAAGTCGAGGCGCAGCTGGCTCTGGGCGACCGCCGGAATCGTGTATTTGCCGTTCGCGTCGGTGGTCGTGCGGTAGCCGTTGTAGGTGTTGACCTCGACGCCCGCGAGCGGCTTGCCGTTCGCATCGGTGACCAGGCCCGACACGCTCGCGTTGGCTTGCGTCGCGACCTGGGTCTGGCCGCCGGCCGTCACGTTGTGCTCGGTCTGCGGCTGGGTGGTCGGCGCGGTCATCTGACAGCCGGCGAAGACCAACACCAGACCGCCGGTCAGGGCAATGTTGCGGGCGATTCCTTGAAATTTGCGATCCATCATGGTGGGACTCCTCTCTCCTGTCCGCGCGCCGACGTGAAAACGAACGAGTCAGCGGGGGTTCTTGCAGATTACCCGCTTGCCTATCACCTGAACGGTTAACTTTAGGTTAATGCAGCGGCTTCGGCCACGATCTGCGGTGGTATAATGGCCTCGCGTTGCAACGAGGGGGTGCCATGCTCAAGACGGCCATCATTCTCGCCGGCGGCAGAAGCACGCGAATGGGGGAGAACAAGGCGTTTTTGCCCTTCGGCGATCGCCCGCTGATCCAGCGCGTGATCGACGAGCTGCGTCCCCACTTCGATGATCTGATTCTGGTGACCAACGAGCCGGAGCGTTACTTCACGCTCGACGATCTGCGCGTCGTCTCCGACGTCGAGCCGCATCAAGGGCCGCTCGGGGGCATCTTTGCGGGGCTGTTGGCCTCGCGCGGGCGGCACAATTTGGTGGTCAGCTGCGACATGCCCTTTCTCAACCACCTGCTGCTCGACTACCTGTGGAGCCTGCGCACCTGGGGCGAGGTGATCGTGCCGTTGACGCACGAGGCGCTCGCGCCCACCTGCGCGATCTACGATCGCCAGGTGTTGCCCGTGCTGTACGCGGCGCTGCGTGCGGGCGAGCGCAAGGTGATGGCGCTCTATCCGCGCATGCAGGTGCACTACGTGCGCGAAGACGAGTTGTTGCCGTACGATCCCGAGCTGCGCTCGTTGCGCAACGTGAACACGCCCGAGGACTACCGCCAGGCCCTCGCGACGCTCGCCGTGTCGCCGCCGGAGAGCTGATGCCCGTCCAGTCGCCCCGGCGCAAGGCCACCGGCTCGAAGTCCAAACGTCGACGCTCGTCGCGCGACGGCGGGCTGGACATCTTCCACGTGCTCGCCGCGAGCTTCGGCGCGTTCAGCGGGCTCGCCCTCTACAGTTGGATCACGCCCGGCTACGTGCCGCCAGCGCACGTGGCGACGGCGGCGAGCGTCAAGGATCTCTACGTGACGCGGATCAAGGGCACCCGCGGCGCCGACGGCCTGTTCACGATCTCGGGCCAGGTCTACAACAGCAAGGCGTTGTCCTGCAAGCTCGCCAAGGTGCGCCTGTGCTTCTACGACGCGCACGATCGGCTGGTCAACCAGACGGACACGCTCGTCGAGAACATCGCCGGCCAGGCGGAGAAGCCCTTTTCGGCGCGCGCCTTCGTGGCCGGGGCGGTGCGCTACGAGGTGGCGGTGGACCTCGCCGACTATTATTAGGGCGGGAAGCCGTGCCTGGCCGCGATCGCCGGGACGGTGTAAGATGATCCCGTCTGTATCAAAGGAGATAAAGATGGAACTGAAGACCAAGCGTTGTATTCCCTGCGAGGGCGGCGTCGAGAAGCTGAACGCCGAGCAGGTGCAAGAGCTCTCGAAGCAGCTCACGGGCTGGGAAGTCCGTGGCGAGAAGCTGCACAAGACGCTCAAGTTCGCCGATTTCGTGGCGACGATGGCCTTTCTGAATCGCCTGGCCGAGGTGGCCGAGGCGGAGGGGCATCATCCCGATTTCTGCGTGCATTACAACGTGGTCGACGTGACGATCTGGACCCACGCGATCGACGGGCTTTCGGAGAACGATTTCATTCTGGCCGCCAAGCTCGACGCGCTGGGGGCGTAGAGCGCCCGGAGGGCGTATGAGGCCTGTCAAGCTGCGGGATCTGCCGCCGGTGTATGCCCGGCTGGCGGGTTTCGTGGCCGGTTCTTTGTTGCGCGGGCCGCTGGACGGCGCGGTGCGTCATCTGCCCGAACCCGTTCAGCGCGGCTGGGAGCTGGCGCGCCTCGAGGGGCGCCAGGAGCCGCGCGTGCTGCTGGTGCCGGGGTTTCTCGGGCCCAGCCCGTTGTTGATTCCGCTCGCGCTCTTTTTGCGCCTGCACGGGCGCCGGGTCGAGTTGCTGCACAACTTTCCCGCGTTCGACGGCGTGGTGCCTCTCGCCGAGCGCATCGCCCGCCATGTCGCGCGCATGCAGGATGCGACCGGCGACGCGCAGGTCGATCTGGTCTGCCACAGCATGGGCGGACTGGCCGCGCGCTACTACGCGCGCCATCTGGACGGGGCGCGGCAGCTGCGCCGGCTGATCACCATCGCCACGCCGCATCGCGGCACGCGCTGGGCCTGGTGGCCGCTCAATCAGAGCATGCGCGACATGAAGCCGGAAAGCCCGCTGATTGCGGCCCTCGAAAACGAGCGGCCGATTGCCGGCGTGCGCTGCCTGAACATCCGCGCCTCGTGGGATCAGATCGTCTGGCCGGCCGAGATGAGCCGCTGGGGTTGGCATGCGGACGAGCTGGTGCTGCCGTTTTCCGAGCACTGGGCGATTCAGCTGGATCCGCGCACGCTGGCGCTGGTGCTCACGCTGCTCGAGGCCACGGACAGCGAGGTTCAGACGGTCGACATCGCCGGACTCGAAGGGGGCGAGCGGGTCTGAACTAGCGGGAGGTCTGCTCGCCCGTGATGGCGAGGATCTCGCCGGTCATGAAGCGCGAATCGGCCGAAGCGAGGTAGACGTAGCTCGGCGCGATCTCGGCCGGCTCGGCGGGCCGATGCCACATCGTCTGCTTTCCGAAGTCGGGCACGTGCTCGGCCGGCATGGTCGAGACGACCAGCGGCGTCCAGACCGGCCCGGGCGCCACGCAGTTGACGCGGATGCCGCGCTCGGCGAGTTGGTGGGCGAGTGACTGGGTGAAGTTGTGGATCGCGCCCTTGCTCGCGGCGTAGCTGAGCAGGTGTGGATTGCCGCGCAGCCCGGTCACGGAGCCCGTGTTGATGATGACGGCACCGGCTTGCATGTGCTCGAGCGCCGCCTGGGCCGTCCAGACGTAGCCGTAGAGATTGGTCGAGAAGGTGCGTTCGAGCACCTCGGGCGTCAGATCGGCGATCGATTCCTCGCTGTATTGCCGGCCAGCATGATTGACGAGAATGTCCAATCCGCCCAGCTCTTCGACGGCCTGGCGCACGACCTCGCGGCAATGGCTGCGCTGGGCGAGATCGCCCGAGATGGCGAGCCCGCGGCGTCCGGCCTCGCGGACCCAGCGCATGGTCTCTTGCGCGTCCGAATGCTCGTCGTAATAGGCGATCGCCACGTCCGCGCCTTCGCGCGCGAAGGCGATCGCGATCGCGCGCCCCATGCCCGAATCGCCGCCCGTGATCAGCGCGCGCTTGCCGAGTAGCTTGTTCGAGCCCACGTAGGTCTGCTCGCCGTGATCCGGCTGCGGCTGCATCTTGCTGTCGAGGCCCGGCCACTCCTGATGCTGCGCCGGATGCGCGGCGGGCTTCTCCGAGAGGGGATTGGGGTTCACGGCGGCGCCGTGCTGCTTGGCCGAATCGCTCATGCGTCTGGCCCTCCTTGTACGGCCATTCTAGTCGCCGTGTCGCGCCTCCGGAACAGGCAAGCGGGTATCGAGGCACGTTCGGCCGTAGGGAAATCGGGCCCGCAGGCTTATGCTGAGCGTGAGGAGAAGGATATGCGCGACGAAACCGAACGGCTCAATCCCAACGCCATGCAACCCACGGAGCCCGCGATGCGGGGGCGTCACACGGAACCGGCCGCTGCGCCCGAGGCGGGCGGCGTCGACGTGAGCATCGAGAACGAAGCGGAAGGCAACCTCGGCGCCGGCTCCGCCATCGTCGGCGAGATGGGGCCGGGCGCGACGCAGCCGGGCGGCACCCAGCGGCACCGCACGGCTCTCGAGCCCTAAATCGTCTGCCCGCGCTTGAGCTTGCGCTCGACCGTTTCGGCGTTCTCGGCCTCGAGGAAGATGCGCTTGAGCGCCGGCACGGCGCGCGTCAGGTCGGCTTCGAGCTCGTCGAGGCGGTCTTCCATGTCGTAGATCGAGAGGTCCCGATTGAAGTACAGGTGCGCGGCGAGCAGCAGTTCGTCCGGGCCGAGCTGCATCGTGAAGCAATCGATCACCTTCTCGACGAAGGGTGCGGCCGCAAAGACGCGCTGAATCTCGTCGAGTTCCTCCTGGCTCGCCCCCTGGCCGATGAGCAACGAGCGGCTGCGTTTGCCGAGCTGGTAGGCCAAATAGGTGAGCAGCAGCCCGATGCCGATCGAGGCGGCCGCGTCGAAGCGCGGATCGCCGAGCCAGGCCGAGAGGCCGACGCCGGCGATCGCGATCGCGATGCCGATCTGCGCCGCGCCTTCTTCGACCACCACGGCCGTGAGCGTCGGGTCGTTGTTCGTGACGAAGTAGGTCATCACGCTCTTGCCGGTCGCCTGGGCACGCGCTTTGAGCTCTCGGTAGCACACCCGAAAAGAGAGCGCCTCCATCACGAAGGAGAAGGCCAACGTGCCGAGGCCCCAGAACACGTTGTGCAGCGGATGCGGATGCAGCCACTTGTCGATGCCCTCGTAGAGCGAGACGATCGCGCCCGAGGCGAAGATGAAGATCGCCGCGACGAACGACCAGAAGAAGCGCTCCTTGCCGTAGCCGAAGGGATGCTGCGGCGTCGCCGGGCGCTCTTGCAACGCCAGCCCGAGGAACAGGAAGACCTGGTTGAACGTGTCGACGACCGAATGCAGCCCCTCGGCGAACATGGCGACCGAGCCGCTAAAGTAGGCGCCCGTGAACTTGGCCGCCGTGATGACGAGGTTGCCCGCGAAGGCGACGATCACCGCCTTGCGTGTTCCCTCGCGGTTGTCGATGCGCGGCAACGGTCCGGTGCCGGATTCTCGCTCGTAAACCATGGTGCTCCGATTCCAAAAGAAGGAGCGCCAGCCTCGCCGCCGGATCCTGACGGATCCGGAAAGCGAAGGTCTGGCGCTCAAGATGGCTCTTGTGCGAGACCGAGGGCGAACGCCCTGGGGTTGTCGATCTCGGCATCCAGCGACGCTGGCGGCTACTCCCCTTCGACACCAGTGTAGCGAAGGGAGCGGGCACTG
Source organism: Oscillatoriaceae cyanobacterium (assembly GCA_036703175.1). GTDB lineage: Bacteria > Cyanobacteriota > Sericytochromatia > S15B-MN24 > JAQBPE01 > DATNPP01. Next base: position 3,344 of record DATNPP010000475.1, on the reverse strand, counting down.
GCAAGTCCCGGTCGTTCTTGCTAGAATCAAACGCTTTGATTGGCGCTTGCGCGCCGTCCGATTTCTCGATTGTGGAAAGGAACGCGAAATGGCCAGTACGATTCAAGCCAAAGACCTGACCAAGGACCATCCCCGCAGCCCGTACGAAGAGCTCGGCGGCATCCCCTGGCTGGCGCGACTCATCGACAAGGTGCGCGCCCTCAATGCCGGCACGATCGGCGAGTACACGCCCTATCCCTGCGGCGGTGATCAGAACTTCATCAAGACGATGGGCGTCGACACGGATGCCCTCAAGGCCGAAATCACGAGCGGCAAGAGCGACGAGCAGATTGCCGAGTGGGTGAAGCAGCATGCTCAGCCGGGTTGGGAGCAGCGCCTCGTGGACTACCGCAAGGCCCAGCGTTCGGCCGTGACCGGCGAGATGGCCGGCTACCTCGAGGGTTCCAAGAAGGAGCTCAAGGCGGCGCGCCCCGAGCTCGACGTGAGCAAGGCGGACAACTGGAGCCGGCTCATCTGTGTCGAAGAAGGCCACGCGTTGCCCGCGTAGCCTCCCGATCAAAAAATCCCCCGGGCGTGCGCCCGGGGGATTTTGCGTTGAAGCTCGTGCCTAGCGCCGTCCGCGAGCGGCCGTGCGCGGGCGATTCTGGTTCTGCGCCGGCTGCGCCTTGCGCAAAAACTGCTCGGCGGCCGTGCCCTCCGCGATCTCGAAGGTCACGTGGTCCTGGTGCAGCTGCACGCCGCGCACCGTGTGCGGCGCGATGCCGGCGAAGCTCACCAGCCAGCTGTGGTAGCCTTCGGGCGTGTGGCGATGGCCGGGGCGCAGCGCGGACTTGAACTTGCGCCAGGACGCGATCTCGGGCTTGGCCTCGCGGCTCGGCGCCGGGCGTCGGGAGACGGCCAGCTTCTCTTCCTCGATTTTGACCTTCTTGAGAATCGCCTTGAAGTCCGCCTCGGCATCCGGCGTGACGAGCGTGAAGGTCTTGCCCGTGTTGCCCGCGCGGCCGGTGCGGCCGCTCCGGTGGATGTAGGTTTCGACCACGGTCGGCACCGCGAAGTGGAAGACGTGCGACAGCCCCTCGATGTCGAGGCCGCGCGCGGCCACGTCGGTCGCCACGAGCACGCCGACTTCGCCCGAGCGGAAGCGCGCCAGCATGGTGTTGCGGGCGTTCTGGGACATGTTGCCGTTCAGGTAGCCCGCGTCGATGCCGGCTTGCTTGGCGAGTTTCTCGGCCAGGCGCTTGGTCTCGTGCTTCATGCGCGTGAAGACGATCGCGCGCTCCGGCTTCTCGCGATCCAGCAGGGTCATCAGAGCGTCGAGACGGTCGTCGAGGCCGACGCGCACGAAGTAATGGCTGATCTCGGTGGGCGTGGTCGCCTCGGCCTTCACCAGCTTCACGATCGCCGGGTCCTTGAGGTACTTGTGGGCGATCGCCTCGATCTCGCTCGGCATGGTGGCCGAGAAGATCAGCGTCTGCGCGCGGCTCGGCAGGCGATCGACGAGGTGCTCGATGTCGCGGCGGAAGCCCATGTCGAGCATCTGATCGGCCTCGTCGAGCACCAGCACGCGCACCGCGCTGAGATCCAGGCTCTTGCGCGCGAGCAGGTCCTTGAGGCGACCCGGCGTGCCGACGACGACGTCCACGCCCTTGCGCAGCGCGGTCTCTTGGGGCCCGAGGCCGACGCCGCCGTAAATCGGCAGCACGCGCAGCGGGCTGCCGGCGGCCACCGAGGCGATCGCCTCGCAGACCTGAATCGCGAGCTCGCGGGTCGGCAGGATCACCAGGGCCTGGGGGCGCGGCTGGGGCTTCAGCATCGAGAGCAGCGGCAAGCCGAACGCCAGGGTCTTACCCGAGCCCGTCTTGGCCTGCACGATGGCGTCGCGGCCCGCGAGCAGCAAGGGAATGGCGTGCTCTTGCACGGGCGTGGGGGTGGTGAAGCCGAGGGCGGCCACGCCGCGAAGCACCGCGGGGGCCAACTTGAATTGATCGAATGTGAGAGACAAAATCTACCTTTCGCCGGAGTGGCGCAAAGCGCCTCCTGCCTCGGCGCGGTGGATGTGAGGGGCCGTGGCCCGCAGGATTTCAGCTCACAAAAAAATCGGGCGTCGCTGGCGAGACCGAGCGCACACCCGAATCGACAAAACGCATCGAAAAAACACGAATGCACCATTATAGCACGTTCCGGTCGCCGCTGCGCCGACGCGAACCCGGACCAAGCGCGGCCGACGGCGAGTCCCTCGTGTTCGGGGCGCACGTGCCGCCCAGCGTCGGCCTTCGGCCGTGGTAGATTGGGATCTCTGTTCCAGCGGGAATTCGAGCGCAAGATTCGGATGGTGGCCGCTGCCGTCGCGCGTTTAGGATGGCACGGAAAGGAGAGCCCCGATGCCTGCTATTCCCTTCCAGACCGAAGACGACCGCTGGCGCGCCGTGCTCGCGCGCGACGCGGCCGCCGACGGCGCGTTCTACTACGCCGTGCGAACGACCGGCATTTATTGCCGTCCCGGTTGTCCGTCGCGCCATCCGTTGCGCGCCAACGTACTTTTCTTCGCAACGCCCGAGGAGGCGGAGCGGCAGGGTTTTCGGGCCTGCCGGCGCTGTCGTCCCGAGGCCGTCGGCGTTCGACAGCAGGCGATCGCCCGCATTCTGCACCTGCTCGAAACGCGCGAGCCGGCCCCCACGCTGCCCGCGTTGGGGCGCGAGGTGGGCTTGAGTCCGACTCATCTTCAACGCATGTTCAAGCGCGCGACCGGCCTCAGCCCTCGCGAGTACGTCGCCGCCCGTCGTGCCGGCCGCCTAAAGGAGGGGCTCAAGAACGACGACGGCGTGACGACGGCCCTCTACGACGCGGGTTACGGGTCGAGTCGGGCGCTCTACGAGGCGGCAACCGACGAGTTGGGAATGACGCCCGGTGCCTACCGGCGTGGCGGGCGCGGCGCATGCATTCGGTATGGCTTTTCGGACAGTCCGTTGGGACGCTTTCTGGTGGCCGTGACCGACAAGGGGATTTGCTCGCTGCATTTCGGCGAGGAAGCGGAGATGCTGAGTGAGCTCGCGCGTGAGTTTCCGCATTCCGAGCGTCGCCACGAGCCGACGGCCGTCGCGGACCACGCCCAGGCGATCGTCGCTCACTTACAGGGCGCCCGCCCCGAGCTCGAACTGCCGCTGGACGTCGCGGCCACCGTCTTTCAACGGCGCGTGTGGGAGGTCCTGCGCCGCATTCCCTACGGCGAGACGCGCTCGTATCAGGAGATCGCCCAGTTGCTGGGCGAGCCGAAGGCCGTGCGCGCGGTCGCCCGGGCCTGCGCCACGAACCCGGTAGCGCTCGTCGTGCCTTGTCACCGCGTG
>DATNPP010000450.1:0-3166 GCA_036703175.1 Oscillatoriaceae cyanobacterium | reverse complement strand
CGCGGCCAGCGCCGCGAAGGCGCCGACGCTGGCGCTGCGCGGCAATCCCTCCGCCCGTGGGCCGCATCTGCCGGGCGGGGGCTTCGCGGCGAGCACCTACGAGGCCTGCGCCGTCGACGCCCGGCGGCTGCCGCCCGGAGCGACGCTCTGGCCGGGGCTCGAGACGCTCTGGATTCCCGATCCGCGCGAGTTCCACGCGGATCTGATCGGCGGCCTCGAGCCGCGTGGCCACATGCGGCCGCGCAGCTTCTACTATCACTTCTTTCGGCTCGCGCTCGAGCGCGAAAGCGCCGCGTTGCTGCTGCGCATGGGCGACGAGCCGGTCGCGGGGATGCTGCTCGGCTTTAGCGACGGCGTCGGCTTCAATCTGGGCCTGTTCGCGCGCGATCAAGACCCCGGCTTGATGGCGTTGCTGCTCGCCCAACTGCCGGACTATCTGCCGCGCTGGGTCACGCGGCTCGATCTGGGCGTCGGCGTGCCGGCTTCGGCGCTGCCGCCGCACTGGCCCATCGAGCGCCAGGTGGTCGGCGCGCGCCGTCACCTGCCCGCCTTCGCGCGCTTGCTGCGACAGGAGGCCCTGTGATGTCCCTTCCCGTCAGACTCGATTGGAACGTCGACGAACAGGCCTGGGCGGAGGCGATCGCCCGATGCACGGGCGCGACCTTCTTTCACACCGCCGAGTGGCTGAAAACTCTCGAGCGCGGCTTCGGCAGCCGCGTTCAGCGCGTGCGCGCGACGCTGCCCGAGGGCCGCTCGGCGCTGCTGCCGCTCACGATCCGGCCGCTCGCCAGAGGCCTGTTGCCGGTGGCGTTCTCCGGCGAAACGGGCGTCTACGGCGGATTGCTGAGCCCCGAGACCCTCGGCCGGCGCGAGGTCGAGGCCGTGTACGCGGCCATGCGCGCCCGCTTTTCGAGCTTGCAGGTGGTCGGCAATCCCTTTGCGACGCGGCCGCACCTGCCCGAGCCCTTCAACGGCGGTCGCCCGCTGCTGGAGAGTTCGCATGCGCTCGTGCTCAAGCCCTTCGAGGAGCTGCGCGCGGACATGAGCCGCGGCTGCAAGGGGCGCACGAACAAGGCCCGCCGAGCGGGTTTCGCGCTCAGCGTCAGCCAGGATCCGGCCGACGCCCGAATCTTCTACGAGCTCTATCTCGACAGCGCGCGGCGCTGGGGCGAGAAGCTGACCTGGATTCGCCCGCTGCGCTTCTTCGAGGCGCTCATGGCCGAGGGTGGCTCGCGGGTCCGGCTCTTTCTGGCGCGCGAAGGCGACACGCCGGTCGCGGCGCTGTTGATGTGCGAATACGGGGCGATCGCCCACTACCTGGCCGGCGCGACGGACGCACGGGTGCTGGAGGCGAGCCCCAGCAATTTGTTGATGGAGGCCGCGCTTCGACACTACGCCGACGCCGGCTTCGAGATCTTCGACTTCGGGGCCAGCAACGGCCTCGAGGGCGTGCGGAAGTTCAAGGAGTCGTTCGGCGCGCACCCCGTGCCGTACGGCTCGGTGCACTTCCGCTCGCCCGCCACCCAGCTTTACTTCGCGCTTCGCGCGCCCTGGGATCGCGTTCGCGCCCGCGCGCGCCAGTTCGCCTGACGGAGAAAACGCCATGATCGAAACACCTCCGATTGCCTCGGCCGGACGCCTGAAACCGAGCGTGTTGCGCCCGGTCGTGCTGCATGCCATGCGCGACTATCTGCAGATCACCGAGCCCTGGGTCTACTCGCAGATCAAGCAAACCACGGGCTACTACCCGGTGGTCGTTTGCGACGCCAAGCTCAATCAGAAGCTCTTTCCGCTGCCGGACATCCACGCCAGCACGGATCTGCGCTTCGCGCGCGCGCACCATCTGATCAACCAGGTGCACCGCAAGCTGGCCTACGCGAACTGGCCGGGCAGCTACCAGGGCGTGATCAAGCAGTACCGCCCGCAGCTGATTCACGCGCACTTCGGCGATCGCGGCGTGTTGATGCTCGGCACGGCCCGCAAGCACCGTGTTCCTCTGGTGACGAGCTTCTATGGCTATGACGTCTCCCAACTGCCGCGCGAGGCCAAGTGGCGGCCGCGCCTCGAGTGGCTCTTCGACCACGGCGACGTGTTTCTGGCCGAAGGGCCGCATTTGCGCCAGTCCCTTCTCGCGCTCGGCTGCCCGGCCGACAAGGTTCGAATCTTCCATCTGGGCGTGGACGTCGTCAACGCGCCGTTTCACGAGCGCCGGGCGCCCGCCGGTCCGACGCGCATTTTGATGGCGGCGAGCTTCCGCGAGAAGAAGGGCCTGCGCTACGGAATCGAGGCCTTCGCGCGCGTCTGCGCGCGGCACCGCGGCCATGTGCAGCTCACGATCATCGGCGACGGGCCGCTGAAAGACGAGTTGCGCGCGCTCGCGACCCGGCTCAAAGTGATGCCCTTCATCCGCTGGCTCGGCTACCAGCCGCACGACGTGCTGATCAAAGAGCTCGCGAGCGCCCATCTCTTTTTGTCGCCGAGCGTGGTCGCCGAAAGCGGCGACACCGAGGGCGGCGCGCCCGTGGCGCTGCTCGAAGCGCAGGCGAGCGGTCTGCCGATCCTGGCGACGACGCATGCGGACATCCCCGAGGTCACGCGCCCCGGCGAAAGCGCGTTTCTGGTGCCCGAGCGCGACGTCGACGCCCTCGAGGAGCGGCTGGAGTACCTCGTGACGCATCCCGAATGCTGGGCCGCGATGGGCCGCTCCGGGCGCGCGCACGTGCTCGCCGAGTTCAATCTTCTGGAGCAGGGCCGGCGCCTCGAGGCGATCTACCGCGAGGCGATCGCCCGGCACTAGTGGAGCGGGCGAAAGTAGTCGAAGCGGTAGTCCAGCTGCTCGCTGCGCTGGCCGATCGGCTTGGCGGGCACGCCGCCCACGATCGTGTGCGGCGCCACGTCGCGCGTGACGACGGCGCCGGCCGCCACGATCGCGCCGCGGCCGATTCTCACGCCGGGCAGCACCGTCGCGCGCGTGCCGAGCCAGACGTGGTCCTCGATCGTGATCGGCGCCGTGCGGCCCGCGAAGTCCGGCGATTGAGGATCGTGGTCGGCCGTGAGCAGGCAAACTTCGGGCGCGATGCTGACGCTCGCGCCGATCGTGAGGCCGCCGCGGCCGTCGAGGCGCACGTGTTGGTCGATCGTCGAGCCGGGGCCGATCGTCACGCCG
>DATNPP010000430.1:0-22070 GCA_036703175.1 Oscillatoriaceae cyanobacterium | reverse complement strand
CGCGAGGCCGTCGGCGAGGATGCTGCCGAAGCCCATGATCGCGTTGATCGGCGTGCGCAGCTCGTGCGAGAGAATCGACAGGAACTGATCCTTGAGCTTCTCGACGCGCTGCATCGAGACGATCTGCTCGCCTTGCAGCTTCTCGCGCTGCACGCGATCGCTGACGTCCAATCCCACGGTCAGCACGCCGTCGACCGTGCCGTGATCCACGGCGACGACCGGCACGTAGATGACGTCCATGTACATGCCCTGATCGCGCAACGACGGGCGGGCCGTGACCTTCACCAGCTCCCGCTGCTCGAGGGCCGTCTGGGCGTGCGCGACGATGTCCGGCGGCGCCTGGACGTCGAGCATCGTGCGGCCGACGACTTGCTCCGATGCGATGCCGACGACGTCGGTCCAGGCCGGATTGACCCAGCGGAACACCAGGCTCGCATCGACGAAGGCGAGCGCCACCGGCATGTGGCTCACCAGGTTGTCCAGGAAGCGGCGCTGCTGCGCCAGCTCGGCGGACTGGTGCATGAGCTCTTCTTGTTGCGATTGCAACTCCTCGGACTGGGCCGTCAGTTCCTCGTTCGCCGCGTGCAGCTCTTCGTTGGCGGCATAGAGCTCCTCGTTGGCGGCTTGCAGGGCATCCGAGGCGGCCTTGCGCTCGCTGAGGTCGCGCGTGATCTTCGCGAAGCCCACCAGCTGGCCATTGTCGTAAATCGGCGTCAGCAAGGCATCCGCCCAGAAACGGGTGCCGTCTTTGCGAACGCGCCAGCCCTCGCTCTCGTAGTGGCCCTTGGCGAGCGCCTCGGCCAGCGCCCTTTGCGGCTTGCCGGCGGCCCGATCTTCGGGTGTATAGAAGCGATCGAAAGACTGACCGATGATCTCGTCCGCCGTGTAACCCTTGAAGCGCTGTGCCGCCTCGTTCCAGGTGCGGATACGGCCTTCGGTGTCGAGCAGGTAAATCGCGTAGTCCGCGACGTTCTTGACCATCAGTTCGAACTGGCGGGCCTGCGCGGCCGCCTGCTTCTGCAACTTTGCGTAGACGCCGAAGGCGGCGTCCTGCATCTGGCGATACATCTCTTCGAGATCCATCACGATGCCGAGGGCCACGCTCACGTCCTGCGTGTAGCGCGGCAGAAAGGCCAATATCGCCTCTTTTTGCGCGACGTAAACCAGCACCAGATCGCTCGGCTCGATGGCCTCCTTGGGCACGCCGGGTAGCCGATCCTCTTCCCAGGCGCGCAGGCTTTCGGACGCCACCTCGATCGCCCGGCCCTCGGCCAGTTCGTCCAAGAACTTGGCGAGCCCCTGCTCGGTCATTTTCTGAAGATCGTCCTCGCTGTAGTGCGCGACGATCTTCATGAGCGGGACGTCGAAAGCCCGCAGCAGTCGCAAATCTTCGGCGGCGAGCTCGGGCAGATGATGTTCTTTGAGATACCGGGCGTAGTCGACTAACATTCCGACATATTGTAACACGGCGCGAAGGGTGATTTGTTGCCGAATTGTATATTCTTGCCTGCCCTAAAAACGGCGCTGCGCTTGGAATTCAGCCTTATCGGCCACGCATACGGGCACGGGCTCCGTTGCGGAATTGTGTCGCGACGCCCGCCTCGCGGCTCACGCCTGCGGGCTCATCGGTCGGCGCTCGCTTCGAGCGGCAAAGTGAACCAGAACGTCGAGCCGTGCTCCAGCCGGCTTTGCACGCCCACCTCGCCGCCGTGGGCCTCGACGAGCGCCTTGACGATCGACAGGCCGAGCCCGGTGCCGCTCACGCGGCGCGTCTTGCTCATGTCGAGCTGGCTGAACGGCTTGAACAGGCGCGAGAGGTCCGCTTCCGCGATGCCGATGCCGCTGTCCGTCACCTCCACGCGCAGGCGATCGCCCATCCGTCGGGCCTTCAGCGCGACGGTGCCGCCCTCCGGCGTGAACTTGATCGCGTTGCCGACGAGGTTCACGAGCACCTGCTGCAGACGCTGCGGATCGGCGACCAGGTCGTACGGCGCGCCCTCGAGATGCGCGTCGAGTCGAAGCTGCTTCTGGGCGGCGAGCGAGGCCAGGTTCTCGACGACGCCGTGGGCGATCGCCTCGAAATCGACCGACTCGGGCGACATCGTGAACTTGCCGGCCTGAATGCGCGAGAGGTCCAACAGGTCGTTGATCAGCGTGAGCAGCACCTCCGCGCCGCCGAGCACCTTGTCGAGGTACTGGTGCTGCGCGGGGCGCAACGGGCCGGCCAGCTCGTCGTTCAGAATGCTCGCGAAGCCCATGATCGCGTTGATGGGCGTGCGCAACTCGTGCGAGAGGATGCCCAGGAACTGATCTTTCATGCGATCCGCGACCTGCAGGGCTTGAATGCGCTCGGCTTGCAGCCGCTCATTTTCGACGCGGTCCGACACCTCGATCGCGAAGACCATCACGCCCTGGACCTGGGCGCTGTTGTTGCGCACCGGTTGATAGGTCATGTCCCAGTAGGTCGTGCGCGATTCGCCGTCCACGAGGTACCGGAACGGAAACGAATCGCGGCGATACGGCTTGCCCGTCGCGATGACCTCGCGCAGCAACGCGCCGACCTGCGCCTCGCCGGATTCGCCGAAGACGTCGCGAATGCTGCGGCCGATCACCTGGTCGCGGCCGAGCTTCCACATGCGCAGCTGCGTGGGATTGACCCATTCGTAGACGAGGTCGCGGTTCATGTAGGAGATGCCGGCGGGCGCGTTCTCGACGATGTCCGTCGTCAACGCGACCTGGCTCATGAGCAAATCGGTCTGCGCCTCGAGCTCTTCGTTCGCGTTTTCGAGCTCCTCGTTGCGCTCGGCGATCGTGGCCTCGTTCGCCAAGTTCAGCCGCTGCAGATTGGCGGTCGCGACTTCCTGCCGCTCGCGCGCGCGCTCCGCGTGTACAAGGGCCGTCACATCTTCGACCCAATGGATGAGGCACGCGACCTTTCCGTTCATGTCGAGCACGGGCGTATTGAGCGGCTTCCAGTAACGCTCTTCGAATCCGCCGCCCTGCTCTTCGGGGCGTCGTATGTCGTACTTCTGAATCGGCAGCTCGTCGGGCCGCCCGAGCGTCAGGGCGCGCATCAGCGAATTTCGCAAAGTGCGGACGCCGTTGGCCTCAGCGTCTTGCGGGTTGTCCGGAAACACCTCGAACACCGGGCGGCCGACGATTTCCTCGCGCGCGGTCATGGTCGCGCGCAGATACGCGTCATTCACTCCGATGATCGTCAAATCCGGCGCGAGCAGCAGATAGGGATTCGGCGCGGCCTCGAAAATCGCGCGGTAGTCGGGCGATTCCTGCGCAATCCGGTCCGATTGCCGCGCCCGAGCCAGTTCGCCCCGCGTCGCTTCGAGCTCCTCGAGAAGCTGCTCGTACGTTCTGTTTCGCTGCATAGCGCCATTTTAGCAATCGTATGAAGAGATATAAATGGACGAGAAAATAATGCGGCGTCGTGACGTCAAAGTCGACCGTTTGGCCTTCACGGCCGGTCGGTTTCGAAATCTTTCGACGTAAAACTTGTTCAGTTGTGTGAAAACAGGCCGCTCGGGGCGCCCGGCGCGGCGCGTGTTTCCTGAGCTCGCTGCCGACCGTGCCCGCGGGGGACAAGCGACGGCGCCGTGCGGATCTTTCGTTCGAACGCCTCAAGCCGCGAGGCTCCGGCGATCGTAGGATCGGCGAGCAGCCGCGTCGACCCCATGCAACGCCCCACCGGCGCGGCTCGCGCGGAGGTGGCGGCATGGCTTGCCGGCGCGTGCGTTTGCTTTCGGCCCTGGCCGTCCTGCTCGCCGGATGCGTTCAGCCGGCGGCCGAAACGGCCCGTGTGGCCGTCGCGCCGACGCCGCTCGCGATCGCCCGCGTGACGGCCAGCTCCACGGGCACGCCATTTACGGCCTCCGCCAGCTCGACGCGCAACAGCGTCTTTGCGGTGGCGCATTTGACGGACGGCAACCTCGACAGCGCCTGGTCTCCCGCGGCGGCGGACGCGGCCCCGACGCTCGTGCTGAGCTTCGCGCAATCGGTCCGCTTGACGGGCCTCGCCGTCAAGATGGACGCCGGGGCAACCTTCGACGTGCAGGTGAGCGACGGCGGCGGCTGGTCGGCGATCGCCACCGGCGTCGCGCCGACTTATCGGACGATGACGGCCGTCGGCCTGCCCGCCTCGGCCGCCGACCATGTAAGGCTGGTCTTTCACGTGCAGCCGCGCGCGACGCTTCTCGTGTGCGAACTCGCGCTTAACGGGGACACGGCGCCCATGCCGGCGCCCGCCCCCGTCGGCCTCGGCTTCGTCGGCGATGGCCTGCTCGTCACGAATCCCACCACGTTCTCCGGCGTGAGCCTGTCGCTCTCGGCCGCGATGCTGGCCTCGGGGCCCACCGGAACGCTGCGCCTCGACAGCCTCGCCGACGCGCGCGGCGACGGGGCTCGGAGCTATCGGGTGACCGACATCCGCCAGGCGGACGGGGCCTGGACCTTCGTCGGCGAGGGAAGCGGGGGCGCCACCTGCACGCTGACGGCGCATCAGACCGGCGATGCGGTGGCGATCGTCGACACCTGTGTCGACACGGGGCTCGTCAAGGGCGCCGTCCGCGCGTTGGACGACATCACGCATCCGGCGCGTGCCGTGGAGCTTCAAGAGAGCGTCGTTCCGCGCTGAAATCCGCTCGGTACCCCTCTTCCGGCGCCGGTATTGACCGGGACCCATGCCCGCCTGCTAGAATGAAAATCCCTCCGGCATCGGAAGGTCTACTTCCGTCCCGTGCGGGTGTTGTTCAGTGTAGGAAAGGAGCGTTCCCATGTCGTTCTCGCTTTACACGGTCGCGCTCTTCGTCCACCTTCTGGGCGTCGTCGGGCTGTTCGCAGGCATCGCCCTCAATACCTCCTCGATGGCCAACTGGCGCCGCGCCGGTACGCTCGGCGAGCTGCGCATGTGGGCCGGCAAGGCCAAGAACACGGAGAAGGTGCTCAAGTTCAGCGTCCTCGCGCTGATGCTCGGCGGCCTCTACTTGTCTTACAGCGCCAATCTCTGGGCGCAAGGTTGGGTCGGCATGGCCATTTTGGCGACGTTCGCCAACGCCGCGGCCGGCCCACTCGTCATCGGGCGCACGGTGGGCGGCATCATGAAGGACGCCGGCGGCCCGCCCGAGGCGCCCGTGTCCGCCGAAGTGCGCGCCCGCGTCGAGGCGCCCAAGGTCTGGATCGTCGAGCGCGCGATGTCCGCGATTGGCGTGGGCCTGGTGTTTCTGATGGTCTTCCGGCCCACGAGCTACGCGGGCGCGTTCGCCGTTTTGATCGCCTTCGCCGCGATCGGCGCCAGTTCCGTCATCGGACGGCGCTCTGCCGGCCCCGCGCTGAGCGGCGAGCTGCCGGGAGCCTAGCGGCACATCAAGACAGGGGCAGCGCGAACCAGAACGTGCTGCCCTGGCCCAGCTCGCTTTCGACGCCGACGGCGCCGCCGTGGGCTTCGACCAGGCTCTTGGCGATCGCGAGCCCCAATCCCGCGCCTTCCGCGGTGCGCGTGGGGCTCATGTCGACCTGCTCGAACTTGTGGAACACGCGCGGCAGATCCTGCGCCGCGATGCCGCAGCCGGTGTCGGACACCTCCGTCACCAGCCGCCCGTCGCGCACGAAGGCCCGCACGGCCACCTTGCCGCCCGCCGGCGTGAACTTGATGCCGTTGGTCACCATGTTCGTCAGCACCTGGGTGATGCGGGCGACGTCCATGGTCGCCTGCACGTCCGACCGGACCTCGGTGTGCAATTGCACGCCGCGCTGCGCGCCCAGAGGCGCCAGGGTCGCCATCACGTCGTGCACCAGCGCGCCGTAATCGGCCTGCGACGGATTGAGCATGAACTTGCCCGCCTGCAGTCGCGCGAGGTCGAGCAGGTCGTCCACGAGCAAGACCATGCGATCGGCGCCGTTGAGGATCTTCTGCAAGGCGTCGTGCTGGCGCGGGTTCAGCGGCCCCTGCACCTCGTCGTCCAGAATGCTCGCGAAGCCCATGATGAAGTTGAGCGGCGTACGCAGCTCGTGGCTGATGACCGAGAGGAAGTCGTCCTTGTAGCGATCGGCCTCGCGCAGCCGCGCGTTCGCGCCTTCCAGCTCGTGCACGTGGCGGGCGAGGTTTTCGATGGCCCGCTGCCGTTCGATCGCGATGCCCGCGAGGTGCGCGGCGACGCCGCAGACCTTCAGCTCCCAGTCTTTCGGGCTGCGCGGCGTGCGATGGTACTGCGCGAAGGTGCCGAGCACCTTGCCGTCGGCGCCGATGATCGGCAAGGACCAGCAGGCCCGCAAGTCGTATTCGGCCGCCAGGTCCTTGAACGCGGCCCAGCGCGGATCGGTCATGACGTCGCTGACGATCACGGTCTCGCCGGTGAAGGCGGCGGTGCCGCACGAGCCGACCCCGGGCCCGATCGCGATGCCGTCGATCTGCCGATTGTAGGCGTCGGGCAAGCTGGGCGCCGCGCCGTGCCGCAACTGCTGTCCTTCGAGCAGCAAAATGGAGCACAATACGCCGTCTTGTGGATGCTCAATCATTCGGACGAGGCTCTCCAGCACGTCCGGCAGAGGCCGGCCGGTGGCAATTTCCTCGAGCACCTGGTTCTGAATCTGCAACAGATCCTGGCTGCGCTTGCGATCGGAGACCTCGGTGGCCATCACGAGCACGCCCATCACCTCGCCGTGATCGTCCTTGACGGGCTGGTAGGTGAAGTCCCAGTACGTGAGCCGCTCCTCGCCCGCGAGGGTGTAGCGGAACGGGAAATCCGTTTGAGAGTGGGCCTGGCCGGTTTCGATCACGCCGCGCAGCAAATGGCCCACCTGGCCGTCGGCGTCGGGGCCGAAGACTTCCTGCACGGTCTTGCCGATGATCGCGTCGACCGGCACGTTCCAATAGGCGGCTTGCTGCGGATTCACCCACTCGTAGACGAGATCGCGCGTCATGTACGAGATGCCCGTCGGCGCGTGGTCGATGATGCGCGCCGTGAGGTCCTTCTGGCGCCGCAGCTCGGCTTCGGCCTGTTTGGCTTCGGTCACGTCGCGGCAGATGACGATGGTGCTCAAGACCTTGTCGCCCGCTGTTTCGGGGCTGAAGCGCAGCTCGAAGTGCAGCGGGCCGTTCGGCATGTCGGCCGTCAGCTCGACGGTTTGCGGCTGGCCGGTCGCGAAGACGCGCGCGTTGGCGGCCACGACCGGTTCGTACACCGAGGCCGGCCAACCGATTTCGGCATGCGTTTTGCCCAGCCATTGTTCGACGGGCCTGTTCGAGGCCGCGGCCGTCGCGGCGCTGACGAACAGATGGCGATGGTCGGCGTCCAGCCGGCCGATCAGATCCGGCAGGTTTTCGACGAGCGTCTTGAACAGCCGCTCGTTCTCCGCGGCGATTCGCGCCTGCTCGCGCACCTGCTCGTAAGCGGATTCCAGTTCGACCTGTTGGGCCTGCAGCTCCTCGGACTGCGCGACGAGCTCCTCGTTGGCCGACTGCAGTTCTTCGGATTGCGCGGTGAGCTCTTCGTTCGCCGCCTGAAGCTCTTGCGTGCGCTCGACGACCTGCGCCTCGACCATGGCGGCGCGCTGCTCCAGCTGGCGCGTCAGCTCGGTCGCCTCACGCTGGGCGAGGACGTGTCGCGTGACCTCGGCGCCGGTCGCGAGCACGCCCTCGACCTCGCCGTTCGGCGACAGCACGGGCTGGTAGACGAAGTTGAAGTAACACGTTTCGAGCTGGCCGTTGCGCACGAGGTCGAGAGGCAGCTCACGGCCCTCGAAGGCCTGCCCCGTCTCGAGGACGCCGTCGAGAATCGTGAGAATGCCCTGGCCCTCCAGCTCGGGCAAGGCCTCGCGCAGCGGCTTGCCCTGGATGTCCCGGTAGCCGACGATCTCGTGGTAGGCGGGATTGAAAAAGTCGTAGATCAGCTCGCGCCCGCGCAGAATGCAGAAGAACATCGGATCCTGCTCGCAGGCGCGGCGCAGGCGATCGCGCTCGGCCTCGGCGCGCAAGCGGGCGCCGCGCTCCTGTGCCAGCTCGGCTTCGAGGTCTTGAATGCTCTTGGATTGCGTCGTCAAGGGGGCCTCACTGCGGTTTCGAAGTGATGGTAGGGGGAAGGTCCGCGCGAATTCTGATTCAACAGCGTGCAAGCAGTATATCAGAATGTTAAGATATGTGTCACTTGATAATTCGACGCGTAGGTGTTTTGCGGTGCGCATCGAGCCGGGAAGGTCGCCGGTGGTGGCGCTTGCCTGCGCAAGCGGCCTGGGCCTGAACCTGCACGTGGTGATCGTCGAGGCGCAGGTCCGCAAGATCGGAGGGCGAAGCGAACTCGGGCATCGATCTCGCTTCACGCGGCCAAGCAGCGAGACGATGGCCGAACGAAATTCATCGCAGCTTCCGAGCCGTATGGGCCGCATGGACCGGGGATCTTAGTCCACATCAGGCGAGCGCGTCGGGGTGCGATCGTATACAGCGAGCCACTTGTGGAGTCATGTGAAGATATGTTAAGATCATCAGGTAAGCACAAAAAGTGAGATCGCACGGAGGGAAGTGGCATATGGTGGGATCTGGCGCCAAGGGGCGTCTGCAGAGCGGAACGCCATGGCTCGACGAGGTTCTTGACGGCGGCTTCTTGCCGCGCCGTTCCTATCTGGTCCGCGGCGGGCCCGGCACCGGCAAGACGACGCTGTGCCTGCACTTTCTGCGTGAAGGGTTGCGCCGGGGCGAACGCGTGCTGTTCATCTCCCTGGGCGAGCCGGCCGATCAGGTGCGCGCGAATGCGGCCGACATGAAGTTCGACCTCACCGACCTTCCGATTCTCGACCTGTCGCCCAGCCCGGACTTTTTCGCCGAGGTTCGGAGCTACGAGATATTCTCGCCTGCCGAGGTCGAGCGCGAACCGCTCACCAAGCGCATCATCGCGGCGGTGGAGCAGTATCGACCCGAGCGCGTGGTCGTCGATCCGATCAGCCAGCTGCGCTACCTTTCGCAGAACTCGTTCCAGTTCCGGCGGCAGGTCCTCTCGTTCCTGCATTACCTGCATGATCAAGGCGCGACAGTGCTTTTCACCTCGGAGAGCAGCGAGTCCGATCCCGACGACTACATCCAGATCGTCGGCGACGGCGTGATCACGCTCGAAAACAAGCTCGCGACGCGCACGCTGACGGTGACGAAGTTCCGCGGCTCCGCCTTCGCGCCGGGCAAGCACTCCATGCGCCTGACGGAGCGGGGCATCGAGGTTTATCCGCGCCTCGTTCCCGAAGAGTACGAGCGCAGCTTCGCCCATGAAGCCCTGCCCTTCGGCATTTCCGAGCTGGACACGATGCTGGAGGGCGGCATCGAGCGCGGCACGGTCACGATCCTCACCGGTCCGTCCGGCGTCGGCAAGACCAGCCTCGGCATGCAGTTCATGCGCGAAGCCGCGAGCCGCGGCGAGCGCTCGGTCGTCTACTCCTTCGAGGAAGAAATCGACGTCATCATGGCGCGCTGCGAGGGGCTGAACATTCCGGCGCATCAAATGGTCAAGGAGGGCACGCTGTTCATCAAGAAGATCGAGCCGCTGCGTTACTCGGCCGACGAGTTCGCGCGCATGGTGCGCGACGAGGTCGAGGAGAAGGGCACGCGCGTGGTGATGATCGACTCGATCGCGGGCTTTCGGCTCTCGTTGCAGGGGGATTTCGAGGATCTCGTCACGCGGCTCCACGCCCAGTGCAAGTATCTGCAGAACATGGGCGTGGTGTGCCTGCTCATCAACGAGGTCGAGGCCGTGAGCGGCGAGTTCCGCGTGACGGACATGCGCTTCAGCTATCTGGCGGACAACGTGCTTTTCGCGCGTTACATGGAGCACCACACGCCCGAGGGCGTGAGGCTCGCGAAGGCGTTCGGCATTCTGAAGAAGCGGCTTTCGAATTTCGACACCTCCGTGCGCGAGCTGAAATTCTCGAATCAGGGGCTGAGCCTGAGCCCGCCGCTGCGGGACGTCACGAGCATTCTGAGCAGCTTCCCGGTCTGGCGACCGGCCACGGAAGGGCAGGTGCGATGAGATGAGCGCCCATTCCGATCCTTCGGATGGGACGCTCAAGGCTGCCTCCGGCACGAAGGACCGCGTTCTCATCCTGATACGAAGTCGCGAAAACTCTCGGCTTCTGGCGAACTGGCTCGACCAGCGATACGACGTGATCGTGCCGGATGCCCCCGAAGTGCCGGATGTGCCGTTCGATCTGTGCGTGATCGACGGGGCGTCGCTCGATCTGCTGCGCGACGCGATGGTGGCGCGGCGGCTCGCCGAGGCGCCCGCGTTGCTGCCGGTGCTGTTCGTGACGATGCGTTCGGACATCCGCTTCATGACGCGCTTCTTGTACCAGGCCGTTGACGAGCTGATTTTCATGCCGATCGAGAAGATCGAGCTCGACGTCCGCCTGGAGAGCTTGCTGCGGGCGCGCCGGGATTCGGTCGCGCTCAAGCGCCAGGGCAGCGAGCTCTTCGCCGCGCTCGTCGAGCAATCCCTGGTCGGCGTCTATCTCGCGAACGACGGCGAGTACACGTACGCCAATCGCGCGATGGCCGGAATGTTCGGCTACCGGCCCGAGGAACTGGTGCGCAGCGTCATGCCGCTGGACATCATCGACGAGGCCGATCGCATCCGGGTGGCGACAGAGTTGGCGAGGTTGCAGCGCGGCGAGACGCCCGTGGTGCACTACGCCTTCCGCGGCTTGCGCAAGGACGGCAGCCCGCTGTACTGCGAAGCGTACGTGCGCATTGTGACCTATGGGGGCCTTCCGCAGCGCTTCGGCACCGTGCTCGACGTGACCGAACATCATCTGCTCGAAGAAGAGCGCGCGCGGGCCCAGCAGACCCAGATCGAGACCCTTCAGCGCGCGGACCAGCTCAAGGACGCCTTCCTCTCGATTCTCAGCCATGAGCTGCGCACGCCGCTCAACGCGATCATGGGCTTCGGCAGCATCCTCTTCGACGGCCTGGCCGGCCCGGTGTCCGATTCCCAGCAGCATTACCTGCAAAAGATGCTCGACGGGGGCGAAATACTGCTCGCCTTGATCGAGGACCTGCTCGACATGAGCCGCATCCAGGCGGGCAAGTTCTCGCTTTCCAAGCTGCCTTGCGACGTGGAGCATGTGGCCCGCGAGGCGATCGAACGGCTCTCGTCGCTCGCAGCCTCCAAGCAGCAGGCGCTCGACGTCGTGGTGTGCAACGAACTGCCGCGAATCGTCGCGGATCCGCAGCGCGTCGCGCAGGTGTTCACCAACTTGATCGGCAACGCGATCAAGTTCACACCGGACGGTGGGCAGATACAGGTGCTGTTGCGACGCGAGCGCCAGTCGCTGTATTGCGAGGTGTCCGACACCGGCATCGGCATCGCGCCGGCCGATCAAGAGCGTCTCTTCCTGCCGTTCATTCAGGTCGACATGTCCAACACACGCGGCAAGGGCGGCACCGGCCTGGGCCTCGCGATCACCAAGGCGCTCGTCGACGCGCACGGCGGACGGATCGGCGTGCGCAGCGAGCTGGGCCACGGCAGCACCTTCTGGTTCACGCTGCCGATTGACGGGCCGACCCCGGATTCCGGCGAAGCGTGACGGGCCGCCCCCGGTCGCATAGAAGCGCGCCGAGGACGGCCGGTTTCGATGACAAATTTGCCGCGATGCCGCGGCAACGGGATCAATCGTTCGGGCCCGGATTGTCGACGCGCCGGGCGTAGTCGATCGGCAAATTCGGAATCTCCTGATTCGCGAACCAGCCGTAGCGATTGCCGCCCACGGTCGAAATCGGATCGGTCGTGTCGCCCTGCGCCTGGTTCGGCAAGGTCCATTGCCCCATGACGATGCCGTTGGCATCCGTGATCGTGAGGCTGCACTCGAGGATGTCCGTGCCGCCGACGACCTGATGGAAGAAGCGGTGTTTGAAGGTGTACCAGCCGGAAGTGAGGATGTGAACCGCGTTGCGCCCCGTGCTCGAGGGATCGACGTTGGCGCGGAAGGCGTTCTCGCTCGCGGAAATCACGAAGCCTGAGCCGTACGTGCCCTTGTAGGTCGCGGCGTTGAACACGAAGTCGCGCTTGAAGTTGCCGCTCGTGTCGTTGATGGCCGAATCCCAGTCGAAGAACTTGCTCGTCGAGTTCTTCGGCGTGGTCTCGCCCACTTGCGCGTGGCTGCCCGCCCAGGTGCAATCCAGGTAGATGTCCAGCTGGGTCTGGTAGCCGTTTTTCGGGAATTTCGCGCTGTAGCCGCCCCAGTGCGTGTACGGCCCCTCGTTGAGGTTGTAGCCGCCGCCGTCGGTTTCCGTCGGCCCGAGCAGCAGCCGCGCGAAGTGCGAGGCGTGCGCCGCGTCGATGCCCGGCGCGTAGTCCGGATTGCTCGGGTCGGGATGGCCCGAGCGGGATTGGTAGGCCTGATTGGTGAAGGCGCTGCCGTCGAAGGCGTACCAGTCCATGATCTGGTTGAAGTTGCGCTCGAAGTCCTGCGTGTAGGTCGACACGCGCGGCGGATCGTTCGTCATGGCCTCCACGTGGAACATGGCGCGGGCGGGCGTGGCCGGCGCCACGGCGTGCGCCGTGGACGTGGTCGGCCCTGTGACGCTTTGGCTACAGGCTGCCGCCACCAGGCCCAGCACGCCGCAAGTGAGGGGCAGAACTGTGTGGCGAAGTCTTGTCGCGAGTTTCATCGGAAAAACATCCTCCTGTCACGGTTTACTCCAGATCGATGGATCATCAATCCAGTGCGAAGACAGGCAAGACGTTAGAATATTGAACTGAAAACCCAAAGTCGTATCCGGACAGGATTTTTATAAGCGCCGCTTGGGAAGCGCCACGGCGTAATCCCGACGATAGGGATACGGCGCGAGCAGCTCGTCTGCTCGCGCCGAGGCAAGGTGTGGCGATTCGAGCCCGAGGAAGGAATCGCGACGAGAGGCTTGCGAGGCCCTCCCGCTCAGGGCCAGAAGCAGGCGGCGACCGCGTTGTTCGAGGCGTAGACCACCGACGGGCCACGCAAATCGAGCAGGCACGTGCGCGAGCCGTCCGCCGCCGCCACGAGCAAATAGGGCTCGCGAACGGCGTAGGAGGCCTGGCTCGTCGGATCGATGCCGACGCCTTGCGGGGCCTTCAAGCCGCTCGGGCTCAGCACGGCCAGGCGGCCCGTCGACTCGAGGAATTCGCCGCTCTCTTCCCAGACGAAGGCCGGGTGCGCGCCGTCGGCTGCCTGGTGCCACTCGCCGTCGTCCGACGAGAGCGTGGGCGCGAAGGCGTGCAGGCGCGCCAGGGTGGCGTGGTTCTGCACCTCGCTGCCGATGTGATACTGAATCAGTTGCGTCGAGTCGGGCGCGAGCTTGGCTGCAATCGGCAGTGCGTCGACGTCCTGGCCGTAATCCCAGCCGGTCGTGGTGTAGGTGCTCTGCAGCAGGATCCAGTGGCCGGAGCGAAACGCGTAGGCGTGGGCAATGCCCGGGATGCCGTCTTGTCCTGCGGGAACCGCATAGCGGTGCCCCAGATCGCGCATGAAGTCGCCCTTTTTGTCGTGCTGCAACGGCGGTTCGTGCATCGTGAGCGCGATCGGCGTGCCCGTGTCGTCGAAGGTCATGCGGGAGATGCTGCCGCCTTTCGGGATCGGCGGCAAGGGGAGCGGTTGTTGCTTGCCGTCGGCAATCGTCACCTCGGTCACCACGGCCGGGGTGTCGGTGCCCGTTTTGAACCAGACGATCGCGCGATCGCCCTTCGGCGACCAGACCATGGTGGCGCCGTCCGTGTCGTGCGCGAAGGTCGCGATGGTGCGGCTGACGCGCGTGGCGGGATCGAAGCGCACCCAGCGGCAACCGCTGCCGGCGGGCTCGAGGAGGGACAGCACGGGGGCGTGGGGGTGGGCGATCGCCGGGCTCGAGCCGGCGCCGACGAGGGCGATTCCGAGGGCCACGAAGGCCCGCTGCCAATGGCGCATATCTCCTCCTCGCGCCAACAGGCGCGACTGAAACGAAAGCGCCTCAGTATGCCAAATGGGGACCCAAGCATGCAAGCGTGCCTTGAAGCATGAACTCTGCATCGAGGAGCGGCAGGATTTGCGCGAACATCCACCGCGCTTTGTCGGAGTGCAACCAATCGAGGTTGCCTGATGGGCAACCTCCCCGCCGTCGATGCGAGGACCCTGGAACGCGTGCTCTTTCGCAGCCGTTAGAATCCAGTCCGCCTCGGTTTGATTGTTACGCCCGCTCAAATTACCCCTCTGTTGCCCATGCTAGAATGGTTTCAGGCTCAGTGAGGGTTCAATTTTGAGTGCCGAGGTCGCCAACCACCATCGCTCGGTCATGAAAGGCCTCGCCCTCGTCGTCTTCACGACCGCGTTCTGCGTGGCCGAGGCGGTTATCGGCATCGGGGCGGGAATTCACGATCGCAGCGCGTCGCTGGAGTCTTTCGGGCTCGACAGCGTGATCGAGGTGCTCCTGGGCGTGGTGCTGGCCTGGCGGCTCGCGGTGGAGGCCCAGGGGGCCGAGACAGAGCGCCTCAAGGCGGTCGAGCGCCGCGCCAACCGCATCGTCGGAGCGGGCTTTTACGCGCTCGCGGCCTTCATCGTCGCCAACTCGGCGCTCACGCTGTGGCGGCACGTCGTGTCTCATCCCGGTGGGCTCGGCCTCGGGCTCGCCGGCGTCGCGGTGCTGTCGATGCCGGTGCTGGCGATCGCCAAGAAACGGGTCGGCAAGGCCATCGGCAGCGAGGCGCTCGCAGCCGAGGCGGGCTGCACGATGATTTGCGCCTACATGTCCGCCATCCTGCTCGTCGGATTGGCCGCCACCCGGTATCTCGGCTGCTGGTGGGCGGATCCGGTCGCCGCGTTCGGGCTTTTGTACTGGGTCGCCCGCGAGGGCCACGAAGCGTTCGAGCGGGCCGCCGATCGCCCTGGCTGAGGCTGCGACTAGAACCTCCGTGAGAGGTTCGGGCATCTGTGAGCCACCTGCTTGACCCGGTGCCGAATTGGGTCCAAAGTAGCACTATGTGCGGACGATACAGTCTCATCAAGTCCCTCGGCGTGCGCGAGGCCGATCGCCTCGGGTTGTTGGGCTGGGCGCAGCTGAAGCTGCCGATGCCCGACCTGTCGCGCTACAACATCGCGCCGACGCAGCAGGCCTTGATCGTGCGCGAGCACGACGGGCGCCGCGAGCTGGTGCAGGCCCGCTGGGGCCTGATTCCGGGCTGGACCAAGGATCCGAAGGCCGGCCCCACGCTCATCAACACGCGCAGCGAGACGATCGCCGAGAAACCGACGTTCAAGAACGCGCTCAAGCGGCGCCGTTGCCTCGTGCCGGCGGACGGTTTCTACGAGTGGGCGCCTTTGCCCGAGGGCGCCAAGAAGACCGAGAAGAAGCAGCCCTGGTGGTTCCGCCGCGCGGACGAGGAGCCCTTCGCCTTCGCGGGCCTCTGGGAGAGCTGGACGCCGCCGGAAGGGCCGGCGATCGAGAGCTTCACGATCATCACCACGACGGCAAATGATCTCATCGCGCCGATTCACGACCGAATGCCCGTGATACTTCCGGAATCGGCGTATGCCACCTGGCTCGACACGGACATCCAGGAGCCGGAAGCCGTGCTGCCGCTCCTGGTGCCCTATCCGGCCGAGTGCATGAAGTCCCAGCCCGTGAGCAAGCGGCTGAACTCGACGCGGGGCGAGGACGATCCGTCGCTCATTCTGCCCGATGACCAGCCGGCCGGCCAGCTGAAGCTTTTCTAGTCTCGGAAGGCCGGAAACCCGGCCCTCGCCGTCGTCCGGGGTGCCCGGCTTTCAAGCCTCGTCATCATGGAACATTGTGCTAGACTCGGCGCATGTCGAGTGTCCGAAAGTGGCTCGCTAGCGCCCGCTTCCTGGTGATCGCGCTCGTCGCGGTCGGCATCGTCTCGCTGCTCGTGGTCGGCCTCGGGGCCCAGCGTGCGATGCTGCGCTCGTCGAGCGAGGACAACCGTGCGACGAACATCCATCTGGAGGCGCTGTCGACCGCCAACGGCCTTCAGGCGTCCGTCGACAGCCTGACGATCGACCTGCGCGCCTACCTCCGAGGAACGCCGGGCGCCACCATGGGGAGCGTTCGAGCGGATTTCGAGGATTCGGCCGGCCGCCTTCGATCGTTGCAGGCCTTGCCGATGAACGCGCGCGATCGCGTCCTGCTCGACCGGCTCGACGCCCTGCTCGCCCGGCAATCGTCGTTGCTGTCGAAAGCCGCGTCGTCGCGCGGGGCAGCGGAGCGGGATACGATCAGGACGGAACAATCGACCCTCGAGGCGGACTGGAGGCGCGCGATCCAGGCCTTCTTTCGCCAGCAGGATGCCGACATCGTGGCGCTTCACGTGGGCGAGCTGGACGTTCAGCGGCGCCTGCGCTGGGCCGTGTTCGGCGCGATGCTTGTGTCGCTGTTGCTCATGTCGTCGCTCGCGGCCCTGGTCGTGCGGCGCGTGACGCAGCCGCTGCAATCCCTCGAAGCCTGCGCCGAGCGCATGGCGAGCGGCGACTACGACATCCGTGTGCCGCCGATCGCCACGAGCGAATACGCGACGCTCGGGGCGACCTTCAACACGATGGCCACGCGCATCGCGGCCACGCTCGCCGAGCTGCGCGGCGCCAACGCGGAGCTGAAGGCCGCCGATCGCTACAAGGACGAGTTTCTCGCGATCGTCTCGCATGAGCTGCGCACGCCGCTCAACCTCATCACGGGCTTCACGAGCATCCTCGAGGACGAGTTGGACGGCCCCTTGAACGAACAGCAACGCGCGCGGGTGCACGACGTCATGAAGAGCGCCGATCGCATGCTCAAGCTCGTCGAGAACCTCATCGAAATGGCCGCCATCCAGACGGACCACCTCACGCTGGAACCCGGCCCGACGCCTTACGACCTGTTGGTCGAGAGCGTGTACGAGCAAGCGAAGCCGCTGGCGGACGAGAAACACCTGACGCTCGACGTGTTCACGAACGTGCCGGGCGAGCCCTGCCTGGACGGCGTGCACACGGCCAAGGCGCTGGCCAACCTCGTGGACAACGCCATCAAGTTCACGCCGTCGGGCGGGCGGGTGTCGATTCGATCGTGGGTGCAGGACGGGCAGATTCTGACGCGCGTCGCGGACACGGGCATCGGCATTCCCAAGGCCGTGCAGCCCAAGCTGTTCCAGCCATTCTGGCAACAAGACATGACCTCGACACGCCAGGCCGGAGGGGTGGGAATCGGCCTGGGCATCGTGAAGGCGATCGTCGAGGGCCAGGGCGGCCATGTGCACGTCACGAGCGAGGAGGGCCAGGGCGCGACCTTCGGCTACGACTTGCCGTTGACGTACGTGTGCCAGGAAATGCCGCAACCGACGCCGCATCACCGCTGACGGGTTAAGGCCGGCTTAGCCGAGATTTTCCCTGGCCTTACCCGATTGCGGCTCGTTAACAAGGGAGAACTCCTTGGAGTTGGTTGAAGGAGTTGTTCCCATGAGCGTTTCATCGCTTCGCTTGATGCTGCCTTGGCGCAAGTCCGCCGCGGCGGCTGCCCCTGCGTCGCCCACGGCGATCGCGCCCACGCCGAGTGCGCAGGCCTTCACGGGCGATTCCTGGCGGCCCAGCGCCCAGTTGCAGGCCAAGGCGGATGCCGGCCCCGTCGGCGGCGGCATGCCCGCCGGCTGGATGGCCAACGGCGCGACGGGCGACAACGTGCGGCAACTGCAGCAGGCCCTGCAAAACGCGGGCTTCGATCCCCAGGGTGTCGACGGCATCTTCGGTCCGTTGACCCAGGCGGCCGTGGTCGCCTTTCAGCAGGCCAAGGGCCTGGAAGTGGACGGCATCGTCGGGCCTCAAACGGCCGGTGCTCTGGGCATTTCGCTCGACGCCTCGGCACCTGCCGTCCCTTCGTCGAGCGGCGTGGTGGCCCCCATTCCCGGCTGGCAGAACGAGATCTCCCAGCACTACGGCGGCCCCGGCGGCCACCCGGGCGTGGACATTGCCGTGCCGCAGGGAACGCCGATCCACGCGGCCAAGGACGGCACGGTGGTGTACGCGCAGTTCAACAGCGGCGGCTACGGCAATCTGGTGATCCTTCAGCACGACGACGGCACCTTCACGATGTACGCCCATCAATCGCAAATCGAGGTGTCCCAGGGCCAGCACGTGAGCGCCGGCCAGGAGCTGGGCCTCGTCGGCGCGACCGGCGACGCGACGGGTCCCCATCTGCACTTCGAGGTGCGGCAGGGCAGCGAGGTGTGGTCCTCACCGACGATCAATCCGGAGACCTATATCGCGGGGACGTGAAGCTGCGGGGCAGTGCACGGGGTGTCGCCTGACCCCCGTGACCCCGGTGCGATTGACCTGCCTCCACGCTGGCATGCTAGGCTGTTGTGCTCCGAAGACGAGCCGCTGGTCCAGGCGGTCGTCGGCTCGGTGCTCGGAGCGCTCGCGCAGCACAGCCAGCCATAGGGGGCCACCCGCATGAACTCACTCGGCCGACACCTCGCGATTGCTTGTTCCCTCGCCGGGCTCTTGCTCGGGCCGCTCGGGAGCTTCGCCGCGGCGAGCACCGGGCTGCCCGACGCCGGTGGGCTGTACCGCTACGCGCCCATGAAGGCCGAGCTCCAGGGGCTCGCGCAACGGGATCCCCAGTTGATGAGCGTGACGCCGATCGGCGTGTCGGCCGAGCATCGCGAGCTTCTGATGGTCCACTTGAGAGCCACCACGGCACCCAAGCCCGCCATCCTTTTGATCTTCGCCCAACACCCGGACGAGCACGACACCACCCTGCTCGCGATGGCATTGATTCGACGGATCGTCGCCCATGACCCAAGGGCCATGGAGCTGCTGAAGCGTTGCGACCTCTACGTCTTGCCCATGGCGGACCCGGACGGTGTCGCGTACGACCTGTCGGGCGAGGTGGCGCCGTTCACGCGGCGAGGGAACCACCGTGAGGTGTCGCCCGGGGTTTGGGGCGTCAATTTGAACCGCAACTGGGGCACCAGCTGGAAGCCGGGAGCCCTGTCGCCCGACCACGGCGACAACCCCGGCCCGGTCCCGTTTTCCGAACTCGAGACGCGCGCCATGCGCGATTTCCTCTCGGCGCATCGGGAGATCCGTGTCTTTCTCGATGAACACTCGGGCGCGTCGGGATTCAACCAGGGCGAAGTGCTCTACCCGTATTCGAGCGACGACGCCCCCGCGATGCCGAAAGCCGTCTCGCAGCGTTATCAGAGCGTGGCCGCGCGCGTCGCGAAGCTGCTGTCGGATCCGGCGGATTTGCGGCCTGCCTTCATTTCGATGCGCAG
The DNA here is from genome assembly GCA_036703175.1 of Oscillatoriaceae cyanobacterium. Classification (GTDB taxonomy): domain Bacteria; phylum Cyanobacteriota; class Sericytochromatia; order S15B-MN24; family JAQBPE01; genus DATNPP01. The sequence goes on along the minus strand of DATNPP010000430.1, from coordinate 2,820 downwards.
CCCAGAAGTGCGCGACTACGTCCGCGCCCAGCTCGCCAAGTACGTTCCGCCGGCGCACCTGCAGCAAGCGCTCGCGTCGGTTCCACCCTCTACCAATGCGTTCGGCGCGGCGATCGATTGGGCCCAGTCGAACCTGGGGGTGCTCTCACTGGGAATCGAGGCCTCGCGGGGCTTCGACAGCAAGGACCCCGCGGATTATGCCCGAAAGGCGAATCAAGGGCTCGATGGGCGCGTCGATCGAACGCTGACGGCCATGGAATTCCTCATCACCTGCGACTGAAGTCATCCGGTGCTTGATGCGTCTTGCCATCGCGGTCGGGGTCGGAGAACTATCGGTCGCGGAGATGGAGGCGCCAAAGGGTTTCGATCGTCGGGTGATGACGACATACTCGGTTACGAAGATCATGGTAACGAACATGATCGTAATCATGAGGCGCCGGCGATGGAAAACCGTTTCACTATGGCGAGTTGGTTTCAGGAGAGTTCTTCACGAACCGTCATGACGAGTTGGTCGAGCTCGAGCAAGGCCTTCGCGGGGGCTAGAACGTCGTGATCATGTCACCTCGCCGCTACGACAAGACCTCACTCAACTTGATGGTCATCGAGCGGTTACACCGGCAAGGCGCGTTGGTGGCATACCTCGATCTGTTCGGAACGCCGACGAAAGCCAGCTTCGTCCAGGCGCTCGCCAGGATTGTGAGCGCGGAGGACGCGCGCTATACGCTGCTTTGGGACGAGCTGTCGGTCCGCCAGAAGGCGCTTTTGATCGCACTGACGAAGGAATCGGGCAACGTCTTTTCCGAGGCCTACCGGCGCGAGCACCAGCTCGGAGCGGCTTCTTCGGTGCAGGGGGCGATCGCGCGACTGAAGGAGCGAGAGCTGCTCGATGTTCGCCACGGGCAGGAGTACACGATCACGGATACCTTTTTGCCGTATTGGATCGCGCAGGTTGTCCTCAAGAACCCACCTTCATAGAGGTGCTGCTCCGGGGAAGCGAGCCCACAAAACCAGCTGAGCACGTCGTGGGTCGCCGTCGCGGCCCGGATCTTCCTGGCCACGGTCGTTCCGCCGAGCGTCGTCTCGAAAGCATCGGTTCGTCCGTTCGCAGTGGCCTCGTCCATCCGGCGCCTGCAGCACGGCAAGCCGCTCGTCGAAACGACGCCAGGCGGGAGGCAGCAACTGAATTCCACGTGGCAAACTCGGCGTTGAATGCCGCCCTCAATCTTGCTAAACTGGGATACAGCGGAGGGGTCGAATCATGCCGATGAATGAAGAAGAAGCTCGCAAGCTGGACGAGCGGCTTCCCGAACTGTTCCGGGAATCGATTGCACGCGCCGTTGAAGAAGCTTGCTCTTCCGGACAAATCGTGACCTTCGGACGCGCAGGGAACGTGGTCGAGCGGCTACCGGATGGCTCGACGCGTATCAAGAAACGCCTTCCTCCCCGCGTGCCGATCGAGCTGGGCAAGACGCTGGAGATTCAGTGAGCGGAAACGTTCCGCGCGTTCGAATGTTCGCCGGCCCCAACGGCTCGGGCAAAAGCACTCTCAAAGACAAGATTCCCTCGGAGGGTTTGCCTCCCGACTGGCTTGGAATTTACGTCAATGCAGACCTAATCGAACGCACCTTGAAGACGCAGAACGGACGACTTTCGCTCGTGCCGTTCGGCATTTCTACAACCAGCGGTGAACTCCAAGCCTTCTTCGCGGGCTCCGAGCTCATGCTGACCACTGGTCTTCTCGAAATGGTTGGTGGGGCGACCGTGGAGAACGGCGAGATTGCTCTTGGGCACGTGAAGGTCGATTCATATCTCGCTGCAGTCCTTGCGGACTTTATCAGGACGAAGCTATTGGAAGCTCGGGCGACTTTCTCGTTCGAGACCGTGATGTCGAACCGAGACAAGATCGAACTTCTCAGCAAAGCACGAAGCCTTGGATATCGTGCGTACCTTTACTTTGTCGCCACGGAAGATCCGGAAATCAACATCGGACGTATCGCCTACCGAGTGAGCCAAGGCGGACATCCAGTTCCTGAGGGGAAGGTCAGATCGCGATACGCTCGCTCACTCGACCTCTTGCTCGAGGCCATCCGTAATACGGACCGCGCTTATATCTTCGATAACACCTCGGAAGAGTTGGTGCTTGTCGCAGAGGTGACCGACGGGAAACATCTGACTTCCCACGTCGCGGAGGCGCCGGCATGGTTCGATGAAGCCGTGTTGAAGAAGGTGCGGACCGCTTAACTCGAGCCGCGCTTGAGTTTCGACGTGGCGCGAAACGGTGAATGCAGCGCGGCCTTACCATAAATGAAAACCGAGCTGCGAGAATCTCTTGCTTGTTAGGGCATGATAAGTATGCAAACGGCAGTTTGCTGAACGCATCATCGAAGCACCCTGCTCGACTACGAGGAGATTGGCCCAGTGAAAAGAATCCTTCCCATAATCGTCCTCGCAGCGACCATGAGTGCCTGTGCAGCGCCCGTGAATTCCGCCCCTGGAATCTCATCGACCGAGTCCGTGGCTGCAAGCACGCAACCGACCTCCCCGGCCGGAACCGCCAACCCCGTTGCAAGCGATGCGCTGCCTACAAACCAGGCAGGCATCGAGAGCGCTGTGCGCAAAATGTTTACCGGTTCGCAGATTTCGACCTTGCAAGTACAACTTTCGACGGTAGGCGCATTAGAGGTCAAGTCCCAGGACGTGGTGTAAAAACTAGGTTCTCCCCGAATACATCTAGGGATGTGGATTTTCGGTCAGCGCCTACGCGGCTTCCTCCTCGGCCTGCGCTGCTTGAGGTAGTTGGAGAACGGGGGCGGGCGGCCT
>DATNPP010000422.1:0-3740 GCA_036703175.1 Oscillatoriaceae cyanobacterium | reverse complement strand
ACCGCTCGCGATCGAGCGATTGCGACGCGTGTTCGCGGAGCGCGCGAGCTTTCCGGACACGATCCGCGCCGCCGTGACGGACCGGGTGCGCTTCGCCACGACGCATCCGACGATCGTCAAGATGGTGGCCCAGGAGATGCTTCTGCGACCGGCCTTTCGCGTGGCCGTGGCGGACTTCTTCGACGCGCAAATGCGGCCGTCCGTCGCCGAAGCCTTCGCCCGGGCGCGACAGAACGGGGAGATGCGCGACGTTTCCGACGCGACCGCCCTGCGCACGATCGTCAGCCTGATCGGCGGCTACATCTTCACGCGCCTGCTCTTTTCGCCGGAAGGCCCTCGCGACGAGGCGCAGGACATCGACGAGCTCACCCGCCTGATTCTGGGAGCCCTCGGCGCCTGAGCGCTCAATACAACGGCAGATGGCCCGTGATCGGGTCGAGCTCCTCGGCGTCGGCCGGCCCGATGCCGAGCGCCGTGCGGGTGGGCACGCCGTGGAACTCGGTGCGCCCCGAGTCCGTGATCAGCCCATACGGCAGCCCCGCCTCGTGGGCCTTTTGCGCGAGCTCCAGCAGCTCCTGCTCGGTGTCGACGTAGACGCAGACCTTGGCGATCGGGCCCGCGACCCAGGCCCGATAGGCCGGCGTGTCCATCGCGGCGGCCATCTGCGTGGCGATTTGCGACGCATGGGCGCCCTGGGCGATTTCCTTGCCGCGCCGGAGTTTGACGCCGTTCGGGTACTCGCGGCGCATGACGATGATCTGTTTCGGTTTCATGCTATGGGCTCGCGAGATCCTCGTCGAAGAGGCCGGCGAACAGGGCCGTCGAGAGATAGCGCTCGCCGAACGATGGGAACACCGTGACGATCAGCTTGCCCTTGTTCTCGCTCCGGCGCGCCAGCTCGATCGCGGCGTGCGCCGCGGCGCCCGAGGAGATGCCGACCATCAGACCCTCTTCGCGCGCGAGGCGACGCGCCATGGCGAAGGCCTGATCGCTGCTGACGGACACCGTGCCGTCGAGCACCTTCATGTCGAGGTTGTCCGGAATGAAGCCCGCGCCGAGGCCCTGAATCTTGTGCGGCCCCGGCTGGCCGCCCTCGATCACCGGCGACTCGGCCGGCTCGACGGCGTAGATTCTCAATGCCGGCTTGCGGGGCTTGATCACCTCGCCCACCGCGCTGATGGTGCCGCCGGTGCCGACGCCGGCCACGAACACGTCGATTTGCCCGTCGGTGTCTTCCCAGATCTCCTCGGCCGTGGTGAGGCGATGGATCTCAGGATTGGCGGGATTGCTGAACTGCTGCAGGATGTACGCGTTCGGCGTGCTCTCGAGCAGCTCCTTGGCCTTGGCGATCGCCCCTTTCATGCCCTGCGCGCCCGGCGTGAGCACGAGCTCGGCGCCGTAGATGCGCAGAATCTTGCGCCGCTCGAGGCTCATCGTCTCGGGCATCGTGAGAATGAGCCGATACCCGCGCGCGGCGGCCACCATCGCGAGCGCGATGCCCGTGTTGCCGCTGGTGGGCTCGATCAGCGTCGTCACGCCCGGCTTGATCTTGCCCGAGCGCTCGGCGTCGAGTACCATCGCGACGCCGATGCGATCCTTGACACTGGCGGCGGGGCTGAAGTACTCCAGCTTGGCGACGACCGTCGCTTCCAGGCCTTTCGTGACGCGGTTGAGACGCACGAGGGGGGTGTGACCGATGAGCTCGGTCACGTCAGAGGCGATCTTGGGGCGCGGCGTGAGCGACATGGCGTCTCCTTCTTGCGGGGGCGCCTTATCTTAACAAATGCCGACCCGAGCGACCAGCCGTTCGCCTCAGCGGTGACTCGAAAGAGCCTGCGCGCGAAACGCCGCAAGCCACGCGTCCGCCGCGTCGCGATGCGGCACAAGGTCCGGCAGAGCCGCGCGGTTGTCCGTGTCGTTCAGCCGGCGCTGCAGCGCGTCCAGCTCGCGATGATACGGGCGCCAATCCGCCACCTCGGCCTCGGGCTCGTGCAGCAGTTGCATTACGCTCACGCGCTCGTGGAATCGCGCCAGCACGCCCAGATCCGTCACCAGCTCGCGCGCCTCTTTGAGGTGGATGCCCGTGAGCGCCACGCGGTAGAGATACAGCAAGCGGCGCGCATGCCGTTCGCGCGGCGACAGAAAGCCGCGCTGGGTCGCAAAGAGCTCGCGGTAATACTGCACGAGCTGCAAGGAGAGCATGCGCGCGGCGATCGCCCGCAGCTCGGCGAGGTGCGCCGTCTCGTAGACCACGTGAGGGCTGAAGAGCTGCTCGTAGGCGCTGCCCTGATTGAGCTGCAGCAGCCGCACGAACTTGCCGACCTCGTGGCTCGCCCACTCGATCTGGCCGCCGACGGCGGTTCCACGCCATTCGCGCGTCGGCTGCGGATCGGAGGCGTCCGCATGCACGCCGCGCAGCTCGACGTAGCCGCGGCGATGCGGCAGGCCGTACAGCAAAGGGCCACAGGCGCTGGCGAACAGCACCTGCGTGGGCTGGCAAAGAATCGTCGCGCGCAGCTCGTCGCGCTTCAGCTCGGATGTCGTCATGGCACACCTCCTTCCGTTCGGTCACAAAAAAAGCCGCCCCGCAGGACGGCAGTTTCGGTTTCAGCGGCGCTCAAACGCGCGCGCGAAACACCGAACCAGGCCGCCCCGCAGGGCCGCGACTGTCGCCGTCCTCTTGAACACTCGTCGTGGTGGCCGCAATCGGCCGATAGGGCCGAAGCTGAAATGCGCTCGATTGGATCATCCGCGCCTCGCGAATTCCCGAAGATCACGGCTGACGCCTTATTCGGGAGTTGGTAATTCGAGCGTAGCCAATCCCTTTGTGCGGGTCAAGGGAAACCGAGTAAAATTTTATGTCACGCGCGATGTATGACAGTTCGCAAACAGGGCGGGACGAGGGTTTGCGGTGGAATGAGCCGCGCACGGGTGGGCGCGGGAAGCCAAGTAGACAAGCCCTGTGACCCATGCTACATTGAGGTCCGTTGACGGCGTGCTACACTCCGACAACATCCGATAAGTTTGGTCGCTTCTTCTCCGAATCGCTGCAACATCGTCGCTTCATCGTTCTACATTCACACCAGCATCGTCGTTGCGACCAGTTTTGGGATCCCCCTTCGGGGGGGTCCCTTATTTAATGCCGGGTAAAGGTCGCCTCTAGATCAAACGCTTGTTCAAAACCACCAAGAAAGCTTATGCTGGTTATGGCAAGGAAGCTATGGAGGAGATCCCGATGCCTGATATCAGCAATGTGCTGAGCACGGACGCCAGCAACACGCACATGAAGTACGGCCTCTCGATGCTGCGGCGCGGCATGGACATGGAGCAGTCGCAGATGTCGCAGCTGCTGAACATGCTGCCGAACGCCCCGCAGCCCGGCCACCTGGGCCAGAGCGTCGACACCCACGCGTAAGCGCTCGCCATGAGCATCGGCGCCACCCAGGGCTGACGCGACACGTGGAGCGCCGTGAGCGCTCTGCCGACGAAGCCCGAGATTCCGACGCTGCTTCAGCAGCTGAAGGATCACTGGAAGACGCCACCCGACGCGCCGCAGCCCGATCATCTCGGGCAACGGCTGGATTTTTACGCCTGAGCGCAGCGCCCCCTCCCCTCGGTGGGGGGGGAGGGACGCCGAAGCCCTGTTCCGGGGCTGAGGCTGGGTGGGGGAGTCTCCCGGCGGTCCGCTTAGAGACTCCCCCACCCCGTTTTCGCCCCTGGACGGGGCTCAAACATCCCTC
>DATNPP010000420.1:0-8270 GCA_036703175.1 Oscillatoriaceae cyanobacterium | reverse complement strand
CGGCGTGATGATCAAGCGCGTCCAGCCCTCGCCGGGATGCACCATGCCGCGCTCGTCGGTGACGGTCTCGACGGCGCGCACGGCCGTCGTGCCGACGGCGATCACCCGGTGCCCGCGCTCGCGCGCCCGATTGATCGTGTCCGCGCTGGTGCCCGGCACGCGATAGAACTCCTCGTAGGGCGGCTCGTGCTCTTCGGGGCTGGAAACCCCGGTGTGCAAAAGCAGCGGTGCGATCGCCACGCCTTCGGCGACCAGTCGCGTGAGCAGTTCGGGCGTGAAGGCGCGCCCGGCGGAGGGCATCTCGGCGCTGCTGGGTTCGGTGGCGTAGACCGTCTGGTAGTAGGCGAGCGGCCAGGGCTGCTTGACGTAGCCGTAGCGAATCGGAAAGGCGTGGCGGGCCAGATAGGGGGCGATCGCCTGGGGCAACTCCAGACTCGCGATCCAGAGACGCGCCGTGCTCGGTTGCCGCTCGTGGGGCCGCGCGGCCGGATCGTAGGGCGTGTGCAGGGTGACGACACCGCCCGCGGGAAGCCGTAGGCGCTCGCCCGGCGTGATCGACGCGTGCGGCTTGCTGGTCGTGCCGTCGGGGACGCGCGGCTCGACGATCCAGAGGTCGGCCGGCAGCCGCGTGGAGAGATGCAGCTCCAGGCGCTCGCCGCTCTCACGTTCGGCGGGGAGCGCGCCGTTGAGTGTGCCGCTGGTGTTCAGCACCAGCACATCGCCGGGCGCCAGGCATTCGGGCAACTCCTCGAAGCGCCGGTGGGTGATCGCGTCGTGGTGGCGGTGGGAGACGAGCAGTTTCACCTGATCGCGCCGCAGGCCACGCGCTTCGGGGGGCTCGCCGGCCTCGAGGCGGGCCGGCAACTCGAAATCAAGCGTGTGCATGGTCGGCCTCCTGAGCGAGCGTGCGGGCCTTGTAGCGGCCGCTGGGAAGGGCGGCGTCGAGCAAGCGGAGCAGGCCCGGCACGCTGGATTCGGGATCGGGGCGATCGCTGATGTCCTCGCCCGGGAAGGCGTCCTGGTGCATCTGCGTGCGCATGTCGCCGGGGTCGACCCAGTAGACGCGCCATTCCGGCACTTCGGCGGCGAGCACGCGCGAGATCTGCTCCAGTGCCGCCTTGCTGCCGCCGTAGCCGCCCCAGCCGGGATAGGCCTCGACCGCGGCGTCGCTGGTGAGGTTGATGATCGTCGCTCCGGCCTTGATCACGCGGCGCGCGTCCTGGATCAAGGCCAGCGGGGCGAAGACGTTGGTGCGGTAGAGGGCCTCCAGGCGATCGAGCGGGTAGTCCAGCAGCGCGGGCAACGGGCTCTCGCCCAGTGCGCCCGCGTTGTTGACGAGGACGTCGAGGCTGCCGAGGGTTGCGGCGGCCTCCACGAGCGCCGTACGGTGAGCGGCGTCGCGGATGTCGCCTGGCAGGGCGACGACATGGGTTTGCGGCGCAAGTTCGGCGCGAACCGCCTCCAGGGCGTCGGCGCCGCGGGCGTCCAGAATCAATCTCCAGCCACGCGCGGCCAGGGCGCGGGCCAAGGCACGGCCGAGGCCACGGGAAGCGCCGGTAATCAGAGCGGTGTTGTGGGGCATGGAATCGCCTCCTTCTGAATGGTGCGGAACGAATGGGGTCGAGTTTAGAACGATTCCAAAAATAAAGCAAGTATTTTCTGTTTAAACTTGCAAAAAAAGATCCGTTGGCCTAAGCTGCGGCCATGACCCCTGAATCCACCGCTCCGAATCCGCCCACGCCGCTCGCGACGTTGCCCGCCGCGTGGCGGGAGATCCTCCACGTGCTCAAGAAGCGCGGCGGCGCTCGCGCGGAAGAGCTCGCCGGGGCGCTGGGCATCACGGCGAGTGGCGTGCGTCAGCATCTGCAGGCGATGGCGCGCGAGGGGTTGGTGAGCCATACGGAGCAGCGCGAGGGCGCGGGGCGGCCGAAGCACGTGTACGGGCTGACGCCGTTCGCCGATTCGCTCTTTCCGCGCGCGTACGCTCAATTGACCAACGAGTTGCTGGGCTATCTGGAGGATGCCGAGCCCGAGATGGTGGAGCGGCTTTTCGAAAGGCGCGCCGAGCGGCGTCTGGCGCGGGCGCAGGCGCGTATGCAGGGCCTGGGCTTTGCCGGCCGCGTGGCGGCGGTGGCGGGGATTTTGGACGAGGACGGCTATCTGGCCGACTTCGAGGGACGGCCGGACGGAAGCTACGTGATCACGGAGCACAACTGCGCCGTGCTGGGCGTGGCGCAGCGTTTCGGGCATGCGTGCACGAGCGAGATCGCGTTTCTACGCGCGGCGCTTCCGGACGCCGAGGTGGTGCGCATCAAGCACATGCTCGGCGGGGCGCATGTTTGCGCGTACGAGGTTCGCCCGCGACAAGGCTAGAACGACGGGGGCAGTATTGTTTTGCCCTCTCCCCCGGAGGGTGGGAGAGGGATGCCGAAGCCCTGTTCAGGGGCTGAGGCTGGGAGAGGGGGCGACCGCGAGTCAGCCGCAAATCCCAACTGCCGTACCTTTCAGCTGGCCTGGGGTCGCCCCCGCTCCCGATTTCACCGCCTGCACGGCGGTGAAATGTCCCTCTCCCACCCTCCGGGGGAGAGGGCAATGCTCTAGCGCTACTTCTTGAAGACCGGCTCCGCGAATTGCGTGAGCTTGTCCGCCGACGTGCTCTCGACTTGCTGGTGCAGGCTGTTGCCGTGCGCGTCCATCGTCACGATCGCCTGGAAGTCGTGCACGCGCAGATGCCACATGGCCTCCGGAATGCCGAACTCCATGAGATCGACGCCCTCGACCTGATCGACGCAGCGCGCGTAGTACTGCGCCGCGCCGCCGATCGCGTTCAGGTAGACCGCGCCGTGCTCTTGCAGCGCCTTGAGCGTCTTGGCGCCCATGCCGCCCTTGCCGATGATCGCGCGCAGGCCGAACTTCTTGATCACGTCGGCCTGGTAAGGCTCCTCGCGAATGCTCGTCGTGGGGCCGGCGGCGAGGATCTTCCAGCCGTGCTCGCCTTTCACCGCCACCGGGCCGCAGTGGTACAGCACGCCGCCCTCGAGCGAGACGGGCGCGTCGTGGGTCATCAAGTACGCGTGGATCGCGTCACGGCCCGTGTGCATCATCCCCTTGATCGTCACCACGTCGCCCACGCGCAGCTCGCGAATCTGCGCCTCCGAAATCGGCGCCTCGAGCGTCACCTGGCGGCCGCTGCCCACCTTGCCCGTGAGCTCGACCATCGGCTGGGCCTCCTTGGCCGGCACGCGGTACTGCCAATCGAGAATCGCGCCGCTGGTCGCGTCGATCAGCATGCCGAGGCGGCGATACGCCCAGCAGTTGTAGGCCACCGAGACGAAGAAGCTCGCCGGCAGGCGGTTCTGCACGCCGATCTTGCAGCCCAGCAAGGTGATCTCGCCGCCGAAGCCCATCGTGCCGATGCCGAGCTGGTTGGCCTTGTCCATCACGTAGGCTTCGAGCTCGGCCAGGCGCGGATCGGGATTCGTGTCGTCGACCGAACGCAGCAACTGCTCCTTGGCGCCCTCGTAGCCCGAGGTGCGATCGCCACCCACGCAGACGCCGATGAAGCCCGCCGAGCAGCCCTGGCCCTGGGCCTGGTGCACGGCGTGGAGGATGCACTTGCGCACGCCGTCGAGGTCGCGCCCGGCCTTGCCGAGGCCCGGCAGCTCCATCGGCAGCGCGTACTGAATGTTCTTGTTCTCGCAGCCGCCGCCCTTGAGGATCAGCTTCACCTCGATGAAGTCACGCTCCCACTGCTCGAAGTGCATCACCGGCGTGCCGGCGCCCAGATTGTCGCCCGTGTTGGCGCCCGTGAGCGAGTCCACCGAGTTGGGGCGCAGCTTGCCGTCGCGCGTGGCGCGGGCGATCGCGTTGCGGATCGCCTCTTTCACATGCAACTGGTTGGTGCCGACGGGGGTGTGCACGAAGAAGGTCGGCATGCCGGTGTCCTGGCAGATCGGCAACGCGTCGTCCGCCGCCATGTCGATGTTCTGGGCGATCGTGCCCATCGCGAGCGCCGAGCGCGTGGCGGCATCCTCGCGCAATCGCGCGGCACGGATGGCCTGGCGGACGTCCGCCGGCAAATTCGTGGAGGTCTCCACCACGAGCTGGTACAGGCTGTTTTCGAGCTGGGAGCGATCGATCGGGGACATTGGCAACTCCTTCGTCGGCGTAGGACGCACGGGCGCCCGCGGGGATCATTATAGCCCGATCGGCGTGAAAGCGCAGGGGGTGGCGCATTCGAGCCGCTTTGTAGACAATTTCAATATTAAATATGTTAAAAAGTCGTTTTGCTGCGTCAAATCTCCGTGAACCCACGCAACTTCGCGTGCCGATCACCAGATAGATATTTTACGCAATGCATATCGTTTTTGTAGAGGAGGCCCCCGATGGCTCAGATCAACGCTGCCAACTGGTCCAACGTCCCGACGAACAAGGCTCCCACCGGGAACTACTTCGCGCAGGGCTCGGCTCCGGCGAGCGCGGCGCCCAACGTCAAGCTCGCGCCGGATGTCTACATCTCCGCTACGCAGGCGCCCAGCCAAGTGCAACCGGCGTCGGTGCAGCCGCCGCAGCAGAACAACGGCCTGTTCGGTGTGCTGGCAGGCATCGTCTCGCCGATCGCCGCGGTGATCGGGGGTGTCGCCAGCGCCATCGGGGGCGCGGTCAATTCCCTGCTGGGCTTGATTCCCTCCAATCCACCGCTGAAACCCACCGCGCCCAACGGGCCGCAGCTCGATCCCGCGTACGTCGCCCAGGTAACGGCCAAGGCGACCAAGCAGTACAACCAGTCCGGATTCGCCCAAATTTGCGCCGCTTCCGCTTCCAGCGACGTGTGCCAGCAGGTGCAAGACGGCTATGTCCAGCAGGCGGTGAGCCAGGACGAAGCGGCACGCACGCAGGCCGCGCAGCTCGCGAGCGATCCCAAGGCGGCCACGCAGACGATCAATGGCCTCTATCAGCAGGCCCTGGGCCGCAATCCGCAACCGGACGAGCTCAACCAGGCGATTCAGAGCCTGGCGGGCGGCACGACGCCGCAAGAAATCGCCGCCACGCTTCAACAATCGCCCGAAGCCCAGCTGCGGGCGGCCTACATTCAGATTTACGGCCACGACTTCCCGAGCGACGAGGCGCGCAACTGGTACATGGGTGAGCTGGCGGCCAAGGGACTCGACGGCGCCAAAAAAGAGATGGCATCCGCGATCGCCACGTACAAGCAATACAACCTGCCCTACTGATGGAGCGCCAGCCCGTCGGGGCGGCGATCGCCGCCCCGACGCCCCCGCCGAGAGGAATTGGCATGAACATCGTCCTTGCTCAAAGCTACGTCCCCGCCGCGCGCGCCATGGCCGTCGCCCCGACCAAGCGGTCGAATCGGACGCTTCAGGCGTCTGCGGCCGCCAAGCGCGGCCCCGCACCGGGGCTCGCGCAACTCGGGCGCCAGGCCGCCCAGCAGTGGGGCCATGGGACGCGGCAGCTCGTCCAAGTTGTCAAGGAGCGCCTGAGCGCGGCGGCCTGGCGCTGTCATGAGCTCTGCCAGTACGGGGCGCAGACGCCCGAGACGCTTTCGGCCCTCGCCCTGCATCGGAGCGGTGCCGGCGTTCAGGCGGTTAATGAGCTGTTCGCGAAATTGCTCGGGCGTCCGCCCCAGGCGATGGAGCAGCGCGCCTGGCTCGCGGCGCTGGGCAGCGGCGCGCCGCTCTCCCAGCTGGCGGCCAAGATGGCCGAGCTTCCGGAGGCTCAGGTCAACGTGGCCTGTCGAAAGACCTTCGGCAGGCCGATGCCCGACACGGCGCGCCACTTCTACATGCGGCGCGTCGCCCGAGGCGAAAGCCCCGAAGCGCTCGTGCGCTGGATGGGCACGTACCGCGCTTATCTCGCCGGGCCCCAGCGGGGCGGCTATTGATTGGCCGCGGCCGGCTCGTAGTTCTCGACGCGCCCCTGCGCCCAGAGGCGCTCGAGGTTGTAGAACTCGCGCTCTTTTTCGCGCATGACGTGCACGATCACGGTGCCGAAATCGAGCAGCACCCACACGCCGTCGGCCAGGCCTTCCATGCCGTAGAGCTTGTGGCCGGCGTTCGTGAGCTCTTCTTCCACGAACTGGGCGATCGCCCGGACCTTGATCGAGGTCTGGCCGCTGCAGACGAGGAAATAATCCGCGAGCATCGAGATGCCCTCGACGTCGAGGATCTTGATTTGATCCGCCTTCTTGTCGTCGGCCTTGGCGGCGGCCATCTCGACGATGGCGCGTGCCCCGGAGGTCTCGTGGGCCATTAACGCTTCTCCTTTTCGCAGTAGAGGAACCAGTTGCGCGCCGCCGCCGCCACCGGGTGGATCGGCTGATGGGTGCGAAGCAGGTAGTCGAAAGTGTGATCGAGCGCGCGGCGACAGGCGTGGTCCAGGTCGTCCTCGGCGCGCGCGCGCAATTCACGGATGTACGGCGCGTCCGGGCGATTGGGCTCGATCGCGTCGGCCAGGAAGACGACCTTCTCGAGCAGCCCCATGCGCTCGCGGCCGAGCGTGTGGTGCGAGATCGCGGCGAGCACCTCGCCGTCCGCCACGCCGAACTCGCGCTCGGCCAGCTCGGCGCCGATAGGGCCGTGCAGGCACGGCATCGGCGCCATCTCCTCGAGGTAGCCCACCGGCATTCCCGCGGCGCGGGCGGTCTCGAGCAGCGCGCCGGCTTTCCATTCGCGCGCGGCGTCGTGCAGCAGCCCCGCGAGCTCGGCGCGCTCGGGATCCGCGCCGTAGCGCTCGGCGAGCGCGCGGGCCGTCGCCGCGACGCCCAGCGAGTGCTGGTAGCGGTGGGGCGAGAGGTTCGCCTCCAGCCAGGAACGGATGTCGGTTCGCCACGCGGCGAGGGGTTGCTGCGCCAAGCCTGTACTCCTTGAGATGGCGAAATCATTGTATCGCGAATCGCGGTGCCGGGCTACCGGCAAGGAACGCTCGGCGACGCTCGTCTGGAAGGCGCGAAGCGGGCGCTACCGGCGATGCTTGCGATGCTTGGTGAGGCTGCCGTGGATCAAGTAGGCCTCAGAGGCGCGCTCGCGGCGCCCGACGCGCCCGATCAGCTGCTCGAGCTCGGCCGCTCCGAAGCCGTCCGCGTCGGTCACGACGATCAGATCCGCGTTCGGAATGTCGAGGCCGGCGCCGACGAGGTTGGTGCCGACCAGGATCGCCGGCAGCGTCTGGCGGAACTTCTCGAGCATGGCGACGCGCGTCTTGTCCGGCTGGTAGGTCTTGAACTTCTGCAGGCGCTGGGCCTGCTCGCGGGTGTCGACCATCTCGCCGTGCAGCATCGTCACGGGCACGCGGTAGCGCTGCTCGAGAAACTGCGTCATGCGCGGCACGTTGGCGCGCGTGCGGGTGATGACGAAGACGCGCCCCGCGTCGCCGAGATGGCGTTGGATCGCCTCGTCGGCCTGCTGGACCTGGCGCAGCGGATCCTCGCCGTAGCGCGCGCGCAGCTGATGCACGCGCGTCTTGGGCGCTTCGAAAGGCATGGTCTCGAGCATGGCGGTGTGCGCATGGGCGTCCTTGAAGCGCAAAAACTCGTCGACCGCGGCGGGCGTGGCGGTGGCGAACAAGCTCGGCGTGTGCACGCCGCGCAGCGGCTTGAGGTGCTCGATGGGGTCGAGGGCGTGCACGTCGTCGACGATGAGAAAGCCCGCGCCGCGCAGAATCTGCCGGTAGCTCTCTTCTTTCAGCAGCAGCCCGCTGCCGATGAGGATCGGCACCAGGCGCTGCTCGAAGCGCTTGATGAGCGCGACGCGATCGCGCGGCGCCACGCCGCCGTGCAGCTCGGCGACGTGCAGCGGCGTGCCGGCGAGGCGATTGTGAAAGTACGTCAGGTGCTGGCGCGCGAGGTCGCGCGTCGGCACGAGGACGATCACGGGCTGCTGGCGGCGCAAAAACTCGGAGACGGCCAATCGGAACTCGACGGCGGTCTTGCCCGAGCCGGTGGGCGCCTGCAGCAACATGGCCCGCGCGCCGCCGCGCACGGCGTCTTCGAGCGTGGCGATCGCCGATTCCTGCGCGGGCGTGAGGTGGTAGATCTCGCCCGCGCGCACGAGCTTCTCGCGCTCGGCGACGGCCTGTTCGTTGGCGTACACGCGGCGCCAGAGCAGATCCTGGTTCATCGTCCGGGCCCTCCGACGATCGCGCGTGCGCGGTAGAGGCCGTAACGCTCGATGTAGGTCGCGACGGCGGGAACGAGCCAATCTTCGGCCCTTTCGCCGGCGGCCAGGCGGGCGCGCAGGGCCGTCGACGAGATC
>DATNPP010000331.1:0-2920 GCA_036703175.1 Oscillatoriaceae cyanobacterium | reverse complement strand
CGTCATGCTGCCCAGTTTGCTCGGCCGCATGGGCGTCGAGACGGTCGTGCTGAACGCCCACGTGGCCTCCCAGCCGCCGAATCCGCGCCAGCGCGAGGAGCTGCGCTATCAGCTCGCCAATATCGTCACGGCGCTCAAGGCGAGCTTCGGCGTGCAGATCGACGACAACGCCGAGCGCGTGCACTTGATCGACACGCGCGGCCGCATCATCAGCAACTCGCACCTGCTGGTGCTGCTGGTGCGCCTGGTCGGCGCGCTGCATCCGGGCGGCAAGGTGGCGGTGCCCGTGAGCGCGCCGAGCGTGATCGAGGCGATCGCCGCCGAGAACGGCATGAGCGTGATCCGCACGAAGGCGAACACGCGTGCCCTGATGGAGGCCGCGCGTCAGGAAGGCGTCGTCTTCGCCGGCAACCTGGACGGCAAGTTCATCTTCCCGGTGATGCACTGCGGCTACGACGCGATGCTCACCACCGGCAAGGTGGTCGAGGCGCTCGCGCACCTGGGCGCGCCGCTGGCGGACATCGTGGACGCGCTGCCCGAGTTCCACCACCTGCACGAGGCCGTGAACTGCCCCTGGGAGCAAAAGGGCACCGTCATGCGCGTGATGGTCGAGCAGAGCAAGCACGCCAAGACCGAGCTGATCGACGGCGTGAAGATCTTCAACGAGACCGGCTGGGCGCTGGTGCTGCCGGACCCGGTCGATCCGATCGTCCACCTCTACGCCGACGCGGCGAGCGCCATGCAGGCGGATCAGCTGATCGAGGACTACGCGGGCGTGATCCGCAACCTCTCCGATCGCGAGGGCGAGGAAGCCCTGGTCTAGAAACCGTGCTCATTCGACCCGCCCGGCTCGCCGGGCGGGTTTTTAATTGACTTGACAAACCCCAACTAAAGCCTTACGCTGGCGTTGGCACTCGACACCGTAGAGTGCTAACAAATTCCGCGAGAGGTCTCGTCTCCATGTTGCTCACCGCCCGCCAGCAACAGATTCTGCGCGCTTTGATCGAAGACTACGTCTCCACCGCTGAGCCCGTGGGCTCGCGGGCTCTGGCGAAGAAGTTCAATCTGGGCATCTCGCCCGCCACGCTGCGCAACGAGATGGCCGACCTGGAAGAAGAGGGGCTGGTGCGCCAGCCGCACACCTCGGCCGGGCGCGTGCCGTCGGATGCGGGCTACCGCATGTTCGTCAACGAGCTGATGCAACGGCAAACCGCGCTGCCGGAGTCCGAGCTGCGCATGCTCGAACGGCTGCAACTGCACGCGCGGGATCTGAACGACATTCTGCAACAGACCGCCAAGCTCACGGCGCTGTTGACGCACTGCACGGCGATCGTGCGGGCGCCCAAGCTGCGCGCGACGCGCATTCAATACCTCCAGCTGCTGCCGCTCTCGGAGACCGATCTGATGCTCGTGGTCCTCACGGATCAAGGCGCCACGCTCTCGCAGCTCGTGCGATTGCCCAGCCGCCTCGACGAGAACGAGGTCATGCAACTGACCAACTTTCTGAACGCCCATCTGCGCAACGCGCCGCTCGATTTGCTCACGAGCCAGCTGCTCGAGGCGATGCTGAGCGAGATGCGGGCCTACGAGGCGGTCATCCGCGTGCTGTGGAAACGCCTGGACGAGGCCCAGGGGCCCGACGAGCGCATCTTCATCGGCAACGCGAGCTTCCTCGCGCAGCAGCCCGAGTTCGAGGAAGCCTCGAAGCTGCGTGGATTGTTGGGGCTGCTGGAGCGCGAGCAGACGATCGCGAGCCTGATGGCTCATCTGAACCAACACGGCGGCGTGGCCGCGCAGGCCTCGATCGGGCATGAGAATCCCTTGCCGGACCTCCACGAGTGCAGCATGGTCACCGCCAGTTACCAGGTGGGCGATCGCATTCGCGGCGAGATCGGCGTCATCGGTCCCACGCGTCTGAACTACTCCCGCGCGATGCTGGCCGTGGAAACGATGGCGCGACATTTGAGCGAAACTTTGGCCCGCGTGTTCGGTTACGACCTCGGGCGCTGAGGGCCGCAAACGCTGTCGCGATCGGACGAAAAGTGTTAGACTCAGGTATTTTACAGGCGAAATTCAAGGAGATCCGCCATTGACCGAGGAAGAGCTTCAAACCCAAGAATCGCCCGCCGCGGAGCCCGTCGAGGCCTCCGCTTCGGCCGAGACGCCCGTCGAGTCGCCCGAAGCGGTGCTCGAAGCGCGGCTCGCCGAGAAAGAGCAACAGTACCAGGACCTGGACGGCCAGTTCCGGCGCCTGGCGGCGGATTTCGAGAACTATCGCCGGCGCCAGAGCCAGGAGCGCGAAAACCTCATAAAGTTCGCGGGCGAGCGCATTCTGGAGCGCTTCCTGGAGGTTCTGGACAACTTCGAGCGCGCGCTACAAACGGGCGACTCGGCGGATCCCCAGCAGCTGCGCAAGGGCATCGAATTGATTCATCGTCAGTTGCAAGATTTTCTCGCGAAAGAGGGCGTCGCGGCGATGGAGCCGAAGGGCCAGCCCTTCGATCCCAACAGCCATGAGGCCGTGGTGCAGGTCGATTCCAGCGACGTGCCGGATCAGACCGTACTCGAAGAGTTCCGCAAGGGCTACACCCTGAACGGGCGCGTGCTGCGCCACGCCATGGTCAAAATCGCCAGCAACCCCGGTATGCCTTCGGCGCCGGCCCAGGAGCCCGCGGCTTCTGACGCCCAAACCGACTCAGCATCGCAATCGTCATAAGGAGACACAAGATGAGTAAAGTCATCGGTATCGACCTCGGCACCACCAACTCGTGCGTGTGCGTGCTCGAAGGCGGTAAGCCGGTCGTGATCCCGAACGCCGAGGGCAACCGCACGACGCCTTCGGTCGTCGGCTTCACCAAGACCGGCGAGCGCCTGGTCGGCCAGGTTGCCAAGCGTCAGGCCATCACCAACCCCGAGAACA
>DATNPP010000277.1:0-3684 GCA_036703175.1 Oscillatoriaceae cyanobacterium | reverse complement strand
TTCGGCAAGGGGATCGGGCCGGGTCAAGACGCCGTCCGAGCCCCTGTCGCTGAAGAGCTGGGACCGATCGTGAGCGTGGGTGCATCTTCCGGGGCGATCGCCCGCAGATACGCCCACAGATAAGCCTCCGTCGCGAGGGTCGCCTCGTAAAAGGCGATCGGATCGTCCGTCACGTCGTCGGGAAACTCGCCGATGACGCCGTGAACACAAGGCGTGAGCTGGCCGTGGGCGAAGCAATCCTGCAGCGAATGCAAGCCGACGCCCAGTTCGACCTCGGCCTCGTCGAAAGCGCTCTCGCGGGCGAAGATCTCGGCGGCCGACAGATGGCGCGAGGCCCAGACCAGGCGCGTGTCTTGATGTTTCGGATCCAGATTGAAGTGCCGATCCATCTGGTCGGTCGGCGCGTAGCTCGTGTGGCCGTAGGGCGTCGTGTCGTAGTCGACGGCGTCGTCATTGAGCGCGAGTCGCCTCGCCTCGTCCTGCGTGAAGCCGAGGTTCTGCGCGATCGTGTACGTGCCGTAGCCCGGCTGCCCCGTCGGCTGGGCGTCGAAGGCGGCTCGGAAGGCCGCCTCGAAGACGAACTCGGGCATTCTGGCGATCGCCGCGGCGTAGCGCTGGACGACGGTCTCCCCGGTCGGATGCGCTTCCTGCGCCGGCTCGAAGCGCTGTTTCCAGAGCGCGGCCTGCAGCGAATGCGATTCGATGATGGGGTTCGCGACCTGGGTCAGGTCGAGAAAAACGTCCGGATGGGCCATCGCGAACCGGAACACGGCCACCTGCGCCTGTATCTCCTGGCCGTTGACGATCGTGCCCGGTCGGAAGTTCGGAAGATGCTCGACCGCCTGCAGAGTCGGCTGGTCCGTACGGCCGGGGGCCAGCAATCCGTGCAGGCCGAGGCTCGCGAGAAAGCCTCGGCGATCGTAGGCGCTCGCCGGCAACGCGCAGGCCACCGAGGACAGATACGCGTCCAACTCGGCGGCGCTTTTATACGCCACGGGTTTGTGCATCAGCTTCTCGGCGGCGTCCAGCTCCTCGTAGAGCACGGGCGGAATCGCATCGCGCGTGTCCGGCCGCTCGTACGCCGCCAGCGTCACCGTGTCGCTCGCGCCGGTCGGTTTCACGGATGGAAAAGTCCCCGGCAAGCCGCTGTGGAAGTCGTCGTCGAAGGCGATGAGAGGCCATCGGCCCGCCGCGGCGGTCGGTGCCCGTGCGGTGAGCGCGGGCGTCGATGCTGCCGCGAACGGGAGATGCACGCTGCATGCGAGGATCACGGCAAGGACGGCGCGCGATGGGCGCAGATTCATCGGCATCACCTCGTCGTTCGGAAACGGCCCGCGCCGCCCGAGCCTCTATCTACCCGCGATTGCAGGCCATGCCAACGAAACGGGCAAGCCGACCGAGATGCTGCAAGCACCGGCCCTCAGGCTGGGTACAATGGGCGGTACCGGCCGAGCGCCGGCGCTATTCCGGAGGAGGAGACCCGACTTGGACATCCGTGAACTGCTCGACCTGTTGTTGCGATGGACGCACGTCATCGCCGGCATCATGTGGATCGGCAACTCGATGCTGTACAACTGGCTGGATCGCAACCTGTACCGGCCGGACGACGCGCCCAAGAACCTGGTGGGCAAGATCTGGATGGTGCACAGCGGCGGCTTCTACGAGGTCGAAAAGAAGTACCTCGAGCCCTCGCAGATGCCCGACGTGCTGCACTGGTTCAAGTGGCAGAGCTACACGACCTGGATCTCGGGCTTTCTGCTGCTCTGCATCGTGTACTTCTTCAGCGGCGGCGCCTACCTGGTCGACCCCTCGGTGTCGAGCATCGGCGTGCCGCAGGCGATCGCCCTGTGCGTCGGCACGCTCTTCCTCGGCTACGGCGTGTACGACCTGTTGTGGCGATCGCCTTTGCGCCAGGCGCCCAAGGCGGCCGCGCTCGTGTCGTTCGCGCTGCTGGTCGGCGTGGTCTACGGGCTGACCCACGTGCTCGCCGGCCGCGCCGCCTACCTGATGGTCGGCGCGCTTCTGGGCACGCTCATGAGCGGCAACGTGTTCATGCACATCATGCCGTCGCAGCGCGAGCTGGTGGCGGCCACGAAGGCCGGCCGCGAGCAGGATCCGGCGATCGGCATGCGCGCCAAGCAGCGCTCGATCCACAACAACTACATGACCTTCCCGGTGATCGTGATCATGCTGAGCAATCACTTCGCGTTCACCTACGGCAATCCGAACAACTGGCTGATCCTGCTGGTGCTGATCCTGGGCGGCGCCGGCGTGCGCCACTTCATGAACATCCGCTGGACCTTCAAGGCCTGGCTGCCCGCGCTGGGCGCGACGGCGGCGGCGGCGATCGCGCTGCTGTTCGTGCTGACGCAGCGCCCGCCGGCGCCTCAGACCGCGGCCGTGGACGCGCACGTGAGCTTCGCCGAGGCCCACGCCGTGATCGAGAAGCGCTGCATCAGCTGCCACTCGCAATCGCCGACCGACAGCACCTTCACCGTGGCGCCCGAGGACGTGAAGTTCGACACGCCCGACGAGATGCAACGCCTGGCCTCGAAGATTCAGGCGCGCGCCGTCGACACGACGGCGATGCCGCTGGGCAACAAGACCGGCATGACGCCCGCCGAGCGCGCGCTGCTGGGCCAGTGGATCAAAGAAGGCGCGCCCACGAACTAGCACGCCCCTCGAGCGCTTCGGCCCCTTCCGCCTGGAAGGGGCCGATTGGCTTTTTGCGCGCCCACCAGACCGAGAAGCGGTCCGGCGAACATGGGCCGATTCCGCCCGGCAACCTCGTGCACGGCGACCGTACAGGCTGCTTCGAAACGTCTTATGGTATAACTGAGACCGAATAAGGAGCCTGCATGCGCCTGCCTGTGCCCACACCGCCCGAATTCGACGCCCTCGCGCAACGCGAGGTGATCGTCGACGGCGCGCGCATCGCCTACACCGAGGCGGGCGACGGCCCCCCGGTGCTGCTACTGCACGGCGCGGTCTTCGGCGGCAACGTGTTCTGGTGGGAGACGCAACAGGCGCTCGCGCCGCACGTGCGCACCATCGCGCCCGATTTCATCGGCTGGGGCGCTTCGGACAAGCCGCGCGCGCCTTATACGCTCGACACCTATCGCGCCTTCATTTCGGGCTTTCTCGATGCGTTGGGCCTCGATCAGGTCGTCATCGCCGGCCACTCGATGGGCGGCATTCTCGGAAGCGCGTATGCGTTGCTGCATCCCGAGCGCGTGTCGCGCTTGTTTTTGCTCGCGGTGCCGCCGGCGTGGGCCGATTTCGAGTTGCCGAACTTGTTCCGGCCCTTTTTGACGCCGCTTCTGGGCGAGCTCATCATGTTCTCGACGCCGTACTTCGGCACGGAGAACCCGCTCGGCATCCGCCGCTTCTACGAGAGCCTGTTCCACGATCCGCGCCGCATCGCTCCGGATCGCATGCGCTCGATGCTGCACGCCTGCTGTGCGGCGACGGCCGAACCGGCGCACCGCGAGGCCTTCTTGAACACGATCCGCTCGATTCGCGGCGAGGCGGCCGATCAGCTGCGCAGTGAGCTGCGCGAGCATCTGCCGCGCTTCGAGCGTCCCACGCGCCTGTTGGCCGGCATGCAGGACCCGCTCTTTCCGTTGTCCGTCATTCAGGCCGGCGCGGCGATGTTGCCGGGGGCAAAGCTCGACGTGCTCGATC
>DATNPP010000272.1:0-2701 GCA_036703175.1 Oscillatoriaceae cyanobacterium | reverse complement strand
TGCCCGTCGGCCTCGACGCGGGGCTGCGCGTGAGTCCGGCCCTGTCCGACCTGCTGGGGCCCGCGAAGCTCAATCCGCAGTGGAGCGAAATCAACAGCGCCCTGTTGGACGGCCATCTGAACTTCGACGCCAACATCGCGTTGCCGGCCGTGCCGCTCGGCAGCGCCACGGCGAGCCTGCTGTTGACGCCCTACCTCGGCTATCGTTACCTCGGCGCGCCGACCATCGAGCTGGGCGCGCCGCGCACGACGCCGGGCAGCAGCACGCTCGCGGGCGGCTCGGCCATCAGCTACAGCCAGTTCAGCGGCGTGCAGTACGGCACCCGCGGCGTGCTGGCGTTGCCGCTCGGCTTTCGGGCCACAGGCGATTTCGGCCTCACAACGCTGGTTTCGGGCGGCTGGGACACCCGGCGCTACACGGCCGCCCAGTTCGTCGATGGGCAGCCGCCGTCGACGAACGTCACGGCCGCCGGGCGCGTCGATCCGGGCGGCGCCACGCTGCCCAGCCTCGAACTCAGCGTGAGCTGGAGCGCCGGATCGTTTCTGTCGCTTTCTTTGGGCTACGGCGTCTGGATGTTGCCGACCGACCTGCGCACGCAGGGCCGCAAATTCAACGGATCACACACCCTCGTGCTCGACCTGCTGCTCGGCGTGTCCCTCGGGGGCTTGTCGCTCTAGGCCTTCGCGACGGGCGGCTCGAGCGTGTAGCGGTTCATCTCGAGCACGGGCAGCACTTCGCGCAGCAGCTCCTGGCGCTCCTCGTAGGGCAAGAAGGCACTCTTGAAGCCGTTGAGCACGATCCACTTGAGGGTCTTCTCGTCGAAGCCCAGGTGCTGATGGCAGCGCCAGAGCTCCTCGGTGACGTTGGTGCGCGAGAACAGGCGGTTGTCCGTGTTGACGGTGACGCGCACCTGGTTTTCCACGTAGTACTTGATCGGGTGCTCGGCCAGGCTCTTGACCACGTGGGTCTGCACATTGCTGGTGGGGCACATCTCGAGCGGAATGCGGTGGTCGATCACGTAGTGCATGAGGTCCGGATCCTCGCGCAGCGTGACGCCGTGGCCGATGCGATGCGAGCCGATGTCGTGCAGGGCCTGATGGATGCTCGCGGGGCCGTAGGCCTCGCCGGCGTGGCAGGTCAAATTCAAATTGGCCTCGCGCGCGTGCGCGAAGGCGTGCAGGTGCAGCTTGGCCGGGTTGCCGGCCTCGCCGCCCGCGAGATCGAAGCCCACCACGCCGCGGCCCTTGTACTTCACGGCGAGTTCGGCCAATCGGAAGGACTCGGACTCGAAGCGATCGCGCAGGCCGCAGACGATCAGGCGCGCCTTGGTGCCGGTGTCGGCCTCGGCCTCGCGCATGCCGGCGAGCACCGCATCGTTCGCCTGCTCGAGCGTCAGGCCCCGATGGGTGCTCTCGATCGGCGCGTAGCGGATCTCGATATAGCGCACGTTCTCCTTGGCCGCGTCCTCGACGAGCTCGTAGGCGATGCGATGAAGCGCTTCTTTCGTCTGCATCACCGAGATCGTGTACTTGAACCAGACCAGGA
The DNA here is from genome assembly GCA_036703175.1 of Oscillatoriaceae cyanobacterium. Taxonomy (GTDB): domain Bacteria; phylum Cyanobacteriota; class Sericytochromatia; order S15B-MN24; family JAQBPE01; genus DATNPP01. The sequence goes on along the minus strand of DATNPP010000272.1, from coordinate 1,156 downwards.
AGTCCTCGAGCGAGGGCGAGGCGTCGATCGCCTCGAGCACGCGCCACAAATCGGTCGGATTGTCCGCCGGCAGCTCATGAACCAGGCCCTGCTGCTGCGCGAGATCGAGCAACGTCTCCAGGCGCAGCGAACCGTCGAGGTGGCAGTGCAGTTCGGCCTTGGGCCAGTTGAGGATGACGTCGCGGTTCAGCATGGGGACATCCTTTCGTGCACGAGCGCTGGCTCATCTTATCATGACTGGCGATCGCCCGGAACCCGAGCCTCACGACGCCACCATCCTGATAACCGGGTTATCTTTCATTTCGTTCCCCTCGGCTCATGCCCCCCACCCACGCGTGAGGCGAGGGGAGCCAAGGTATTTGTCCGCAATTCGGAGCCCATTCGTCAGGGCAAAGTATCGACCCGTTCGGAACCCCGGGGGAGTGTTCCATGCAGCCCACGAGATTCACACTCCACTGCGGTGGGCCCCTGAAGGATGCACTATTCACATTCCCGTGCCGCGCGAAGGACAATTAATCATCGAAAGTGTATTTAAAATATCCAATATTCATCAATGAGATATCCATATTAATTTTAGTACTCATTCTTGAATTGGAATGAAGATCGACGCCCGCGGCGACCCCATCGGCCCGAATCGCGCGCGCAGCGCACTCGCCCGTAAATTTAGGCCGTCAGGCTGTTTCCGGCTTTGCTCGGCGCCGTTCTTCCGGCGCTAATTTCACGCAAAGCGGCCTGTAATCTCCCGGCCGATTGTTGATTCGGCTTAATATAAATTCATATATTGAGGATGGCACCGGAAGCCGGGGCAAGCCACCAGCGCCATTCGAATTCAGCGCAACTGGCCGTCCCGACCGAGACCCGAGACGAACTTCGCGTCATTCGCGGAGTTCGCGAAGTTCCAAGGAGGATCACCATGGCGGAGAACAAGCGCGAAGAGAACACGGGCGACATGACTGTGCGCGAGGCCGGCCGTAAGGGTGGCGAGGCCACGGCTTCCACCCATGGCCCCGAGTTTTATTCCGAGATCGGTCACATGGGCGGCGAGGCCCGCAAGCAAGAGCTCGGCCACGAAGGCTACGTCGAGCTCGGCCAAAAGGGCGGCCAGAAGGTTCGTGAGCTGATCGAGGAAGGCAAGCAGGCCGAGAACGAGAAGAAT
>DATNPP010000252.1:0-2211 GCA_036703175.1 Oscillatoriaceae cyanobacterium | reverse complement strand
GGCAGGATCACCAACAGCGTCGCCGCCATCAGCAGGTGGTAGGGCGTGGCGCCCTGCCCGACGATCGAGGCCTTGAACCAGTTGAGGCCGAGCGTCAGCGTGAACTTGCTCGACGAGTTCAGGTAGATCAGCGGGCCCAGGAAATCCTTCCAGTGCGCGGTGAAGGAGAAAACGGCGATCGTGACCAGTAGCGGCTTCGAGAGTGGCAAAAAGATGTGGTAGAAGGTCTGCAGGCTCGTGCAGCCGTCCAATCGTGCGGCCTCTTCCAGCTCGACGGGCAGCGTGAGGAAGAACTGGCGCGCCAGGAAGATGTAGAACGCGCCGCCGCCGAAGAAGGCGCCCACCGTCAGCGGCAAATAGGTGTCGATCCAGCCGAGCTGTCTGAACATGATGAAGGTGGGCACCAACGTCACGGCGCCCGGCAGCATCATGGTCGCGAGCAGCACCATGAACCAGAAGTCGCGCAGCGGAAAGCGGTAGCGCGCGAAGCCGTAGGCCACCACCGTCGCCGAGAGCGCCTCGCCGACCATGCAGATCAACGTGATGACGAGCGTGTTGCCCGTGAAGCGCAGAAACCCGCCCGGCACCGGCGGCGAGGTCCAGAAATCCACGAAGTTCTGCCAGCGAATCGGGTGCGGAATCCAGACCGGCGGCCAGTGCAGCACCTGCTCGGGCGTCTTGAGGGCCGTCGACACCATCCACAGAAAGGGCACGAGCATCACCCCCGCCCCGGCGACGAGCAGCGTGTAGGTGAGCACGGCCTGAAAGCGCCGAATATTCGAGATTCTGCTGAAGTAGCTCACGAGCGCTTTTCCCCCTCGTAGTGCACCCACATCGGCGACGATTTGATCACGAGCAGCGAAATCGCCATGATGATCGCGAAGAGGATCCAGGCGAGCGCCGAGGCGTAGCCCATGTGGTGCTCGCTCCAGGCCTCGCGATAGAGATAGAGCACGTAGAACAGGTTGCTGTTGCCCTGCCCGCCCATCACGTAGGCGATGTCGAAGACCTGGAACGCGCCGATGATGCCCATCACGAGGTTGAAGAACAGCACGAAGGAGAGCTGCGGCAGCGTGATGCCGAAAAAGCGCTGCAGCCAGTTCGCGCCGTCGATCGTCGCGGCCTCGTAGAGGCTTTTCGGAACGCCCTTCAGCGCCGCGATCAACACCATCATGCCGCCGCCCACCCCCCACAGGCTCGTGAGCACGTAACTCGGCAGCACGTTTCTGGGATCGCCGAGCCAATCCACCGGCGGCAGGTGCAGCGCGCTTAGAAAGTAATTGACGAGGCCGAAGTCCGTGTTGAACAGCCACAGAAAGACCATGCCGACCGCCAGCGTGGGCAGCACCGTCGGCAGGTAGAAAATCGTGCGGAAGATGCCGATGCCGCGGACCTCCTGGTTCATGCGGATCGCGACCAGCAGCGACCCGACCATGCCGAGCGGAATCGAGACGACGGCGTAGACGGCGGTGTTGACGAGCGCCGTGTAGAACTTCTCGTCGACGTTGCCCAGCGCGTAGGCGTAGTTCGCGAGCCCCACCCAGTGCGGACCGGCCTCGCCGCGCGGGTCGTAGCGCGTGAAGCTCAAATAGAGCGAGTAGAGCATCGGGCCGAGCGTGAAGATGAAGAAGCCCACCAGCCAGGGGGCGATGAAGGCGTAACCTTCGATCGCCTCCCAGCGCGTGAAGCTGCTCGCCTTTTTGGCCCTCGGTACGCGCCTTTCGAGCACGCGCGCGTCGGTTTCGACGGTTCCGAGCGATTCGGTCGGGCTCATGGACGCTCCTCCAGAACGCGTTCCAGCTTCGCGTCCGTCTGCTTCGCCGCCGCCGAGGCGGGCTCGTCGCCGTCGAGCAGGGGCTCGTTCAACTTCTGCTCGACGAAGTCGTTCCACTCCGTCTCGGCGACCACGCCGCGCAGGCCGTGCGCGTACTCCATCGAGGCCAGAATCGCCTGGGCCGCGGCGGCCTTGCGGGGCTCGAGCTCCGCGAGGTGCTTGGCGAGCGATCGCCGCGGCGGCACGATCTTCCAGTGCTGAAAGCCGTCGAGCAGCTCGCGCCAGGCCACGTAGGCCTGGGCCTCGTGCTTGGTCTGCGGGCTGATCACGAGGTGCGCCATCCAGCTGAAGGTGGCGCGCTGCTTGCCGTGCGGCAGCTCGCACACGCCCACCGGCAAATTCGGCACGCGATCCTTGTCGTCGGCGGCGCCGCCGCA
>DATNPP010000237.1:0-1555 GCA_036703175.1 Oscillatoriaceae cyanobacterium | reverse complement strand
GAGAAGCACGGCCACGGCCGCCGCAAGGTCACCTACCGCATGCGCGATTGGGTCTTCAGCCGCCAGCGCTACTGGGGCGAGCCGATTCCCGTGATCCACACCGAGGACGGCGTGGTGAAGCCCGTTCCCGAGGACCAGCTGCCGATCGAGCTGCCGGATCTCGAGGACTTCGCGCCGACCGGCTCGGGCGAGTCGCCGCTGGCGCGCGCGAAGGCGTGGTTGCACACGACCGATCCCGAGACGGGCCGGCCCGCGCGCCGTGAAACCAACACGATGCCGCAGTGGGCCGGCAGCTGCTGGTACTACATCCGCTTCATCGATCCGAGCAACGACCAGGCCTTCGCGGCCAAGGACAAGCTCGCCGAGTGGCTGCCGGTGGATCTCTACATCGGTGGCGCGGAGCATGCCGTCATGCACTTGCTCTACGCGCGCTTCTGGCACAAGGTGCTCTACGACCTGGGCTTCGTGCCCACGCCGGAGCCCTTCGCCAAGCTCTTCAATCAGGGCATGATTCTCGGCGAGAACAACGAAAAGATGTCCAAGTCCAAGGGCAACGTGGTCAATCCGGACGAGATCGTGAGCAAGTACGGCGCGGACACGCTGCGCGTCTACGAGATGTTCATGGGGCCGCTCGAGGCGACCAAGCCCTGGAGCAGCACGGGCGTCGAAGGTGCGTACCGCTTTCTGCAACGCGTGTGGCGGTTGTTCGTGACGGAGGAAGGCGGCCTGAATCCGGCGATTGGCGGACACGAGGCGCCTGAGCTGACGCGCAGCCTGCACAAGACGATCAAGAAGGTCGGGGCGGACATCGAGGGATTGCGCTTCAACACGGCCATCAGTCAGATGATGATCTTCATCAACGACGCGTACAAGACCGAGAAGCTGCCGCGCACCGTGCTGGAGACGTTCGTGCTCGTGCTGGCGCCCTTTGCGCCGCACCTCGCCGAGGAGCTCTGGAGCCGGTTGGGGCACACGGAGAGCCTGGCGTACGCGCCGTGGCCCGGCTACGACGAGGCGCTCACGCGCGACGCCGAGGTGGAACTCGCGGTGCAGGTGAACGGCAAGATCAAGGCCCGCATCGTCGTGGCCGCGGACGCGCCGGACGCCGAGGTGCTCGCGACGGCCAAGTCGGCCCTGAACGGCGAGCTCGAGGGCAAGGCGATCGTCAAGGAGATCGTCGTGCCGGGCCGTCTGGTCAATTTGGTGGTCAAGTAACGGCGACGCGCGTCACGTTATCGCCCGAAACGCGCGGGTATACTGGTCGGGGAGAAGCGCTGCTTCTCCCCTTTTTCGCCATCGGAGGTGGCCATGGCCCGCACGGGGCAATTTTGGGCGCGCTGGGGAATGACGACCGCTTCGGCCGCGATGTTGATTTCGCTGGGCTGTCAGACTGAGCAGCCGATTGTCGCGCGGACGCCGCCACCGAATGACCCCACCGTGCTGCCGGCCAACGAGGTCGTCACCGTGCGCGGTCTGGTGGCAGCGCCGGCCGGCCTCGCGTCGGGCGATCACATCGTCGCGACGCAGGACTCGGGCGGTTTTTACAAGATTTTGG
>DATNPP010000214.1:0-6933 GCA_036703175.1 Oscillatoriaceae cyanobacterium | reverse complement strand
ACTCGGGCAATACGGGCGAGACGACGGCCTGTCTGCGCGCCGCGCTCGAACGCGGCGTGCCGGTGGTGGCCGTGAGCCATGGCGGCGAGGTCACGGCCCTGGGCGCCGAGCACGGCTTCCCGGTCGTGAGCGTGCCGGGCGGCTGGATGCCCCGCGCCGCGCTGGGCGACCTGTTCTTCGCGCTGCTGGGCTTGATCTCGCAGCTGCCGTGCTGCGAGAAGTCCTGCGACGTGTCCGGCGCGTGCTGCCAGGCGCCGCAGGTCGCCGAGGCGACCGCCGCGCTGCGTGATCTGCGCGATCGCCTCACGGACGGCGTCCCCACCGCCCAGAACCCCGCCAAGCAGCTCGCGCTGTTGCTGCACGGCAAGACGCCGATTCTCGTCGGCGCGACGTCGACGACCGAAGCCGTGGCGCTGCGCTGGAAGTGCCAGATCAACGAGAACAGCAAGCAGACCGCGCTGCTCGCGGTGCTGCCCGAGATGACGCACAACGACATCGTCAATCTGACGGCGCATTCGCACGCGGACCACGCGATGCTCGTCTTCACGGATCCCGAAGACTCCGAGTTCGTGACGCGCCAGCGCCGCATCGCCCTCGAGCTTCTGAAGCCGCATCTCGGCGCGGTCGAGCTGCTCACGGGCCAGGGCGACACGCTGCTGTCGCGCCAGCTCACGGCCATCTACCTCGGCGACTACGTGAGCGTCTATCTCGCCTTTCTGAACGGCGTCGATCCGACGCCGGTCGACACGATCTTTTCGCTCAAGGCCCGCATGCAGGCCACCTCGGAGGAAGTTCACGCGTGAAAGCCGTCATCATCGCCGGAGGCTCGGGCACCCGCCTGCGCCCTCTGACCTACAACACCCCCAAGCCGATGGTGCCGCTATTCGGCAAGCCGTTCCTGCAGTATCAGATCGAGCTGCTGAAGCGCCACGGCGTCAACGAGATCATCATCAATCTGCACTACCTCTCGGGCGTCATTCGCGAGTACTTCGGCGACGGCAGCGAGCTGGGCGTGAAGATTCACTACTCGCTCGAAGAGAAGCCGCTGGGCACCGCGGGCGCGGTCAAGCTGGCCGAGGAATACTTCGACGACGAGCCGCTGGTGGTCTTCAACGGCGACATTTTGACCGATCTGGACCTGAGCGCGCTGCTGGCCGCCCACCGGGAGAACAAGGCCCGCGCGACGATCACGATGATTCGCGTCAGCGATCCGACCTCGTACGGCTTGATTTTCACCGAAGAGGACGGCCGCGTGACCCGCTTCGTCGAGAAGCCGAGCTGGGACGAGGCCACGGTGGACACGGTCAACGCCGGCATCTACGTGCTCGATCCGTCGGTGTTCCGCTACGTGCCGCGCAACGAGGCGTACTCCTTCGAGCGCGGTCTGTTCCCGCTGTTGCTGCAACTCAACGAGAAGGTCTTCGGCCACACCACGAACGCCTACTGGCTGGACATCGGCTCGCCGCAGAAGTATTTGCAGGCGCACACGGACATTCTGATGGACCGCGTGCAGGTCGAATTGCCGGCCGAGCGCCGTGAGGGCAACGTCTGGGTCGGCCAGAACGTGGACATCGACCCCTCGGCCGAGATCCGCGGGCCGGTGTATCTGGGAGACGGCGCGAAAGTGCGCAAGCGCGCGCGCCTGCGCGAGTTCACAATTCTCGGCCCCGGCGTGACCGTGGACGACAAGGCCGTGCTCGAGCACGTGCTCGTCGGCGAAGGCAGCGAGATCGGCGAGGAGGCGCACCTCTCCAAGTGCATCATCGGCCAGCGCTGCCGCGTGGGCGCGAGCGCGGTGCTCAACAGCAACTCGGTGCTCGCCGACGAAAGCGTCATCGGCCGCGGCACGCGCTTGGGCCACTAGTTTTAGGCCGACGCGGCCGCCCCATTGGACACCGAAAGATGGTGATCCCGATCACCCGGACTCCAAGGTCACACGGGTATAATGGCCGCGTTCCGCCGATTTGCCACGAGGTGTCCCATGGCCAAGTTGCGTGTCGCCGTCCTGATGGGTGGCCCTTCGACTGAGCGCGAAGTCTCGCTGCGCTCCGGCCAGATGGTGCTCAAGAACCTGGATCCGGGCAAGTACGACGCCTTCGGCGTCGAGTTCAGCGCGCTGCTGGGCCAGCCCGAGAAGCTCCTCGAGCTCAAGGCGAAGGCCGACTTCGTCTTCATCGCGCTGCACGGCGGCGTCGGCGAGGACGGCACGCTGCAGGGCCTGCTGGACCTCGTCGGCTTGCCCTACCAGGGCTCGGGTGTGCTCGCGAGCGCGCTCGCCATGAACAAGGTGCGCGCGAAGGCCGTCTACCGCCAACTCGGCATTCCCACGGCGCGATCGCTCGATTTCCGCTGCGTCGTGCCGGGCCGCTGGCAACGCGGCGTCTCGGAGCTTTTCCCGCCCCAGCGCGCCCTCTACACGATCGAAGAGGCGCGTGATCTGATCGGCGAGCGCCTCGGCTGGGATCTGGTGCTCAAGGGCGCCTCGCAGGGCTCGACGATCGGCCTGGCGCTCGTGAGCCAGCCCGATGAACTGGTGCCCGCGCTCGAGGAGATGCTGAAATACGATCGCGAGATCCTCATCGAGGAGCGCCTGCAAGGCCGCGAGTTCACCGCGGGCGTGCTCGGCGGCGTCGATCCGATCGCGTTGCCCCTGATCGAGATTCGCCCCAAGAGCGGCGATCTCTTCGACTACGAGGCCAAGTACACGCCCGGCGCCTCCGAGGAAATCTGCCCCGCGGTGCTCGAGCCCGAGCTCACGCGCCAGATGCAGCATCTGGCGCTGCAGGCCCACCAGGGCCTCGGCTGCTGGAGCTACTCGCGCAGCGACTTCATTCTGCGCGACGGCATTCCGTACATTCTCGAGACCAACACGCTGCCCGGCATGACCGAAACCAGCCTCGTGCCGCAGGCGGCGCGCGCCATCGGCGTGATGTGCCCGGATCTGCTGGACCAGCTCATCGCGCTTGGCCTCGAGCGCGGGGCGATCGCCGCGCCGGCCACCACGCCCGCGTCGTAACCTCCCTCGGCCGCCCGTGTATAATGGCGGAATCGAAGGAGGATCCAAATGCCGCTGCCATCGCCGGTGAATGAGCTCTGGAACGTCTGGCGCGACCTCGAGGGGCACACCTCGAAGGCCGTGATCGTGAACCTGTACGGCGCGCCCGGCACGGCCCGCGACGCGATTCGCGAGCTCTTCCTGAACGGCAGCCAGCGCCCCGGCGCGCTGCGCGTGCTCGATTTGCCCACGGACGCGCGTCCCGAGGCGGATCTGAACGTGGTGGTGCTCGACCCGTCGTTCGGCCCCACCCACGCCGAGCTGGCGACGCTGCGCAAGCTCGATTCCAAGAGCCTGGTGATCGTCCTGATGGGCGGCGATCCGCGCCAGGGCGAGGCGCGTCGCCGCGAGGTCGCGACGAGCGTCGGCGTGAAGCCGGATCAGATCGTCATGGCCCCCACGCTCACGGAGTTGCGGCAGCAGCTGGTCAAGCGCGTGCTCGAGCGCTTCGAGGAGGAGACGCTGCCCCTCGCGCGGCAGTTCCCGTTCCTGCGCGAGGAAGCCGCGAATTCAGAAATCCGCTCGACGGCCCAGCAAAACGCCCTGGTCGGCGTCATTCCCGTGCCGGGCGCGGACATGCCCGTGATGACGGCCAACCAGATCAAGATGGTGCTGCGGCTCGCCGCGATTTACGACCAGACGATGAGCGTCGAGCGCGCCCGCGAGGTGCTCGTCGTGCTGGGCGGCGGCTTCGCCTTCCGCACGGTCGCGCGCCAGCTCGCCAAGTTCGTGCCGGGCCCGGGCTGGATCGTCGGCGGCGCGGTGGGCTACAGCGGCACGCTGGCGCTCGGCAAGGCGGCGATCGAGTACTTCCGCCACGTCGCGGCCCCCGTCGAGCCGCTGCGCCGCACGCCCGAGGGCGCGCCGATCATCGACACGGACGCGCGGCCGGTGGAGCAGACCGAGTCCTGATGACCCGCAGTGTGATCCTCGCGGCCGAGACGAGCTGCGACGAGACCTCCGTCGCGGTCGTGCGCGACGGCACCGAGGTGCTCGCGAACCTGGTGGCCTCGCAGATCGAGATTCACCGGCGCTTCGGCGGCGTGGTGCCCGAGGTGGCGAGCCGCCAGCACGTGCTCGCCATCAACCCGTTGCTGCAAGAGGCGCTGGAGGTGGCCGGCGTCGGCTGGCACGACTTGACGGCGATCGCCGGCACCGAGGGCCCCGGGCTGCTGGGCGCCTTGCTCGTCGGATTGGTGGCCGCCAAGAGCGCCGCCTGGAGCCTGGGCATTCCCTTCATCGGCGTGCATCACCTGGCCGCGCATATCTGGGCGAACGTCATGGCCGATCGCACGCTGCCGCTGCCTTTTCTGTGCCTGCTGGTCTCCGGCGGCCACACGGCGCTGGTCAAGGTCTCGGGGCCGCAGACCTTCGAGCTGCTCGGCGAGACGCTCGACGACGCCGTCGGCGAGGCCTACGACAAGGTCGCGCGCTTGCTGAATCTGCCCTATCCCGGCGGCCCGCCGATCGATCGCCTGGCCCAGGAGGGCAATGCCGCGGCCTTCGCCTTTCCCCGCGCGCTGCTCAAGGAGCCGGGCTACCAGTTCAGCCTGAGCGGGCTCAAGACCGCCGTGCGGCGCAGCGTCGAGAAATACGAACTTTCGGGCGCGCCCTTGCCCGTCGCCGATTTGGCTGCCAGCTTTCAGGCGGCCGTGGTGGACGTGCTGGTGGCGAAGACCGCGGCGGCGGCCGAAGCCCACGGACTCACGACGATCGCGGTTGCGGGGGGCGTGGCCGCGAACTCGGCGCTGCGCGGCGCGCTGACGGCGATGTGCGAACGCCGTCGCTATCGGCTCTCGTTGCCGCCGATGGGCCTTTGCACGGACAACGCCGCGATGATCGCGGGTCTGGCGCACGATCTGTATGCCACGGGCGTCCGCACGCCGTTGGATGCCCCCGCTTACTCCCGGAAGCCTCTACCGAACCTCGCCAGGTAGGAAAGGCGATTGCCTAGGGGCGGCCGAGAGTCGTGATGTAGACGACGGCCTCGTCCTCGGGAATGCCGAGCAACTCGTTGACTTCATCGTCGAAAAAACCGCCGATGCCGCTAACGCCCAGGCCCATGCGAATCGCGGCCACGTTCAAGCGCTCGCCGAGGTGCCCGGCGTCCAGATGCAAGTAGCGATACGCCCGATCGCCGTATCGCGCGATCGCCCCCGGCAAATCCGCCGTGTGGAACACCACCGCGCCCGCGAGGGCCGCCAAATCTTGACCGAGCGCCAGGTAGTGCACCTGCTCGCTAAGGTCCTGAAAACGCACCTGGCGCAGCGTCCGCGCCGCCGGATCGTAATGGTAGCAGCCCGGCTCGACGCCCGAAACCGCCCGCACCGCCACGTAGGTCTGCAAAAGCTCGCCTGCGAACAGCGCCGTCGCGTCGTCCAGATAGGCGAAGTCCAGCAACTGCGCCAGCTCCGCGCGCGTGAGGCCTTCGCCCGAATACGACCGCGTCGAACGCCGCTCGAGAATCGTCGGCCCCAGCTTGCCGTTCCAGGCGATCGGATGGGCCGCGAGCGCCTCGGCGTGCGAGAGCGCGGGACGCCGCGGCGCCAGAGGCGGCAACGGGCGATCCGCCGGCACGACCATCTTGCCGGCGTCGTGCACGGCCTCCAAGCGCTGTCCCTCCGGCGCCTCGGCATAAGGCACCACCGGCCCCGAAAGCGCGCTGGGACCGGGCGCGTTGCTCGCGAAGGGCAGCAGCGCCGCCACCGCAATCACTTCTTCGAGGCCCGGCTCCAAAAAAAGCAGATCGTTGAGCGCCGTGTCGCGATAGCCGCCTATCGGCGCGACGCGAAGCCCCACCTGCGGCGCATAAAGCGCCGCGTTGCCGAGCACGTGGCCCGAATCCAGCAGCACGCGCCGATAGGCCCGATCCTCGTAACGCCAGGCGCTGCGATAGAAAACCCCCGTCAGCACCAGCGCGAGCCCCGTCCGGGCCAGGGACGGATGGTCGAAGGTCGCCTCGGAGAAGGCATGCCAGACGTCCTGGTTCCAGAAGCGCACCAGCGAGTGATCGCGCACCTGATAGTTGTATAGGCCATCCTCGAGACCCACATGGCCGTGCGCCACCAGGTAGATCTCGGTCGGATAGAGGGCCCCCGCGCTCGGCGCCGCGCGCATCAAAAGCGGTTGACCGGGGCTCGGGACCATGCCCGTCACGCCGTTCGTGAAATACAACAGGTGCGAGACCTCGGCGAGCGCCCGCTCGGCATCGCTCAGTCCCGCGCGCCACTCGGCGAGCCGGGTGTCGTCACGCAACTCGTCGCCGCGCGGCAGAAAAGGCGTGAGCGGAATGCGCTCGCCGGTCGCGTATTCCTTGAACGGCACCGGCTGGCGATCGAAATCGAGCCCGCCGCCGCGGCGGGAAATGCCCTCGGGAGTGTATTTCGTGAGTTCGTGGTAGACTTCGGCGGTGGATCGCGGCAAGGTGAGGCCCTCGCCGACATCGTACCAGGTTCGCGCCCCGTCGACAAAGGCGGGTATACTACGGTTGAGCCAAGCAAGCTAGAGAGTCGCCCATGTCCACCCCGGAAGAGAGCCGCATCTTTCACCTCAACGACGAGCGCGCCGCGATCGTCGAGGACGTGATTGCGCGCCAGATGGCGGAGAAGACGCGCAACGAGAACGCCCTCGAGCTGGCCGTGAACGACACGGCTTACTGGGAGCTCGCGCGATTGGAGGGCGATCGCCGCTACCAGGCCCAGTACAAGGAGTGGAGCGAGCTCTACCGCTCGCTGGGCCGGCGCACCTTCGTCGAGAAGGAAAAGATCCTGCGCGACCTCGTGAGCGCGTACGGCTGGGACATCGTCGGCAACTTCGATCCGGGCGTCTACCGCTTCGCCACCTCGCTCGTGCCGCGCGGCCTCAGCTTCCTGTTCAAG
>DATNPP010000082.1:0-5310 GCA_036703175.1 Oscillatoriaceae cyanobacterium | reverse complement strand
TCGGAGCTGCCGGTGAAGGGCATCCTCGTCGCCGCGGTCTCGCTCTCGACGCACGAATTGCTGGCGCCGGCGGTCTACACCGACAGCAGCGGCCGCTACACGCTCGCGGTTCCGCAAAGCGTTCAGGAGAACTACGCGATCGTGGCCGGTTTCCCGGGCAAAGACGCCGATGATCCGGTGCTCAAAAAGCCGGGGTTGCGCTACGCCATGGTGGCCCATCCGGACGGCTCCGGCCGAATGCCCTTGCTCGATGAGGACACCGACGGGTTGAACTACTACGTGCGCAATTGCATGCGCCCGTATATGACGCAAATGCTCTTCGCCGGGGATCCCGGGCCGGCCGAGGACACCATGCTGCAGGATTGGATGGGCTGGGGAGGCGAGCTGGCTTCGAGCACGCCCGAATCCAATCCATTCGTGTCGGCGATGCGAAGCTCGGTCGACAGCGGCGTCAAGACGATGCGCGCCGAGTTGCCGACCGACGGGACGCTCGACGACAAGGGCAAGCAGGCCGAGATCGGCGCGTGGATCGACGTGGCGCTGGCCGATTCGAAGCTGGACCCCGAGAGCGTGCCGATCAACGCCTATTTGCAAATGACGAACGACACCGACCTCGGCGCGGGCCAGCAGACCGCGGCACAGGCGCTCGAGCACGCCCTGGCCTTCGTGCGCGACGAGGCGGACAAGTACCCCGGCACGCTCGCCTCGGCCGAGTTCCAGGCCATGCTGATCGACACGGACACCGGCAAGCCCTTCGTCGATCCGCTGACGAACGCGCCCTACACCATTCACAACGGCGCCGATCTCGAGCGCTTCGTGATGCACGCGCTGCTGACCGGCGGCACCTCGCAGCCGTTGCTCAAGACCGAGCACCTGATGGATCTGCTCGCTGGCTCGGAGGACCCGATCGAGCTGGCGTTGCGCAAGAACGACCTGCAAGTCGGCTGCATGAGCTTTCTGCTCTACGTCTACCAGCAGGCCGCCGCCCAGCAGCATCTGCCGCCAGTGCCCAAGGGACTCGTGAGCTTCCTGAACTAGCCGTCTAGAACTTGTTCACTTCGCCCTTGGCCGAGGCGGGATCGATCAGCACCTGATCGCCCGCCGCGAGGCCGGCGACGATTTCGACCTGCGAATCGCTCGAAGCGCCGAGGGTGACGTCACGGGACGTCTTTTGCCACTGGCCGTTCTGGCTGCGCTTCACGAGGGTCACCTTGCCCTTGAGGCCCTCCCCGTCGCGCAGCACCGCTTCGACCGGCAGCAGCAGGACGCGCGGTTTGTTCTGCACGAAGATGTCGAGATCCGCGCTCATACCGGGTCGCAGATGCGCGTCGCCGGCGTCGATCAGCGTTTGAATCGGAAAGAGCTCGACGCCGTTTTCTTTTCCGGCCACGGCCGCCGGCGCGACCTTGTAGATCTTGCCCGTGAAGGATTCGCCGGGCAGCGAGTCGACCTGGATGCTCACGCGCTGGCCCACGTCCAGCTTGCCCACGTCGATCTGATTGATGTCGGATTCGACGACCAGCTTGGAGAGGTCCGCCACGGTCAACAGCGGCTGCTGATCGCCTGCGGTCTGCGAAACGCCCGGCGTGACCATCTCGCCCTCCTCGATGCCGCGGTGAATCACCGTGCCGGCGATCGGCGCGCGAATGACGGTGTAGGTGAGCTGATCCTGGGCCGCTTCCACGGCCACCTGGGCCTTCGCCAGTCGCGCGCGGGCCTCGTCGATCGCCTCCTGGCGCGGCCCCGCGACGAGCTCGTCGAGCTTGCTTTGCGCCTGGCGCACCTGCGCGTCGGCACTCATGGCGTCGGCGCGCGCCGAATCCCACTCGGCCGGCGCGATTGTGCCTGAGGCCAACGCGCGGCGGGCGCGATCGCGATCCGCGTCGGCCTGCAAGGCCTTGGCGCGGGCGGTCTCGAGGTCGGCGCGGGCCGAGGCGACGTCCTCGGGACGCGGGCCGTCGACCATGCCGGCGAGCTCGGCCTTGGCCATGCGCGCGTCCGCCTGCGCCTGAGCGAGCTGGCGCTTGAAGTCCGTGGGATCGAGTGTGAGCAACACCTGGCCCTGGGCCACTTTCTGACCCTCGCGCACCAGCACCTGGCTCACCTGGCCGGCAACCTTGGACTTGATGTCCACGTGGCGCAGCGGCTGCACCTTGCCGGTCTCGGCGACGACGATCGACAGATCGCCGCGGGTGACGCTCGTGAGCGCCGCCGAAGGAATGTCCGAGCCGTGCATATGCCCGAGCGCCCATGCGCCGGCGCCGCCCAGCAGGACGACGGCCGCCACGGCGATGCCCCAGTTTCTGCGCTTGCCCACGGCTACTCCGTCTCCTTGTGCATCGGCGCGGCCGCTCCGGCCGGAGCGGGCAACGCCAGGCGGCCGAGGGCCCGGTCGAGCTCGGCTTTTGCCAGCGCCGCATCGATGCGCGCGTCCACGTCTTGATCCACCGCCGTCTCGAGATCCACGCGGGCCGACTCGAGGTCGACGAACAGCGCGTAGCCGAGCTTGTAGCGTTGCGACAACCAATCGAAGTTCGCGTGCGCCAACGCGACGCCGCGCGTGCCGATGGCGAGCCGCTCCTGCGCGAGCGCCGCATGGCGCAGCGCCTGGCGCACGGCAAGCTCGGCGTCACGCGTCACGGATTCGAGCGCCGCCTTGCTGGCCGCGAGCTGATCCTGATTGGTCGCGATGTTGCGCGAGATCGTGCCGTTGTCGAAGAAGTGGTACGTCAGCTGCAACTGGGACTCCCAGGCGCCCTCGAAGCCCGAGAGCACGCTGCGGTACTGCTCGACCGGAATGTAAGGGTTGTTGCCCTGCTGGTAGCTGCTCACGAGCGAGATCTGGGGCCAGCGATCGGCCTCGGCGACGCGAACGGCGGATTCCTGCATCAGCACCTGGGCCTTGGCCATGCGCACGTCCGGGCGATCGCGCAGCGCCTGGGCGATCGCCTGCGACGGGTCGATCGCGGCATTCGTGCTTACTGGGCGCGTGGCGGGCGCGGCGCGCGTCGGCGGATCCGCCAGGCTCACGCCCGTGAGGTCACGATGCAGCAGCGCGGCGAGCTTGTCGCGCGCGTCGGCCGCGTCCTCTTGCGCCTGGATCGTGGCGCTCTGCTGATTGTCGTAGCTCACCTGGGCGCGGTCGAGCTCATGAGCCGCGACGCGGCCGATCTCATAGCTTGCTTGCACAGAATCGCGCGATCGCCCGGCCTGCGCCAGCGAATCGGCCTGCTCCTGGGCATGCAGCTCGGCGCGCCGCGCCTCCCAGTAGGCCTGCGTGATGTCGTATATCGTCTGCTGGCGCACGTCGTCCGCGTTGGCGCGCGCGTAGTCGAGGCCGGCCTGCGCCTGGGAGATCTGACCCGAGATGCGAAAGCCGGTGAAAAGCGGCACCTGCAGGCTCAGCGTGCCGTCGACGACGGGAATGTTCGCCGAGCTGGGGCTTTGCGAGCTCAAGAGGCCCTGCGCGCCGTATTCGTCGCCTAGCGAGATGTCGCCCGCGTAGCTCAAGCGCTGCCACTGGGCGTTCGAGAGCGCCAGCTGCGCCTTGTCGCTATCCAGGCGGCTCGTCTCGATCTTCGGATTGTCGGCCAGTCCGGCTTGCAGCGCCTGGTCCAGCGTGAGCACCGTCGCGGCGCGCGCCGGAAGCGTCAACGCCAGCGCGAGACCGCCAGCGAGAAGAAGTCGCTTCATGCCACCCCCCGGTTCGGCCGATCCTCGAGGATGCGGCCGTCGCGGAAGCGCACGACGCGCTGGGCGAAAGCGGCGACGTCCGGCTCGTGGGTCACCATCACGATCGTCATGCCCTGGCGATTGAGATCGCCGAAGAGGGCCATGATCTCGTCGCTGGTGCGCGAGTCCAGCGCGCCGGTCGGCTCGTCGGCCAAAAGAAGCTTGGGCGCGTTCACGATCGCCCGCGCGATGCTCACGCGCTGTTGCTGGCCGCCGGAGAGCTCGTTCGGCTTGTGGTCCAGGCGATCGCCCAGCCCCACGCGCTCGAGCGCCTGGCGCGCGCGCTCCGTCCGCTCGGGCGCCTTGATGCCGGCGTAGACCAGCGGCAGCTCGACGTTGGCGATCGCCGTGGTGCGCGGCAGCAGATGAAAGCTCTGAAAGACGAAGCCCAGCTTGCGATTGCGAATGCGCGCCAGCTCTTCTTCCTCGTACTGCGTGATCGGCAGCCCGTCGAGCAAATACTCGCCCGAGCTCGGCTGATCCAGGCAGCCGATGATGTTCATCATGGTCGACTTGCCGGAGCCCGAGGTGCCCATGATGGCGACGAATTCGCCCTCATGGATCTCGAGCGACACGCCGTCCAGGGCGCGAATTTCTTGATTGCCGGTTGAATAAACCTTGGTGAGCTGGCGAATACAGATCATGCGACTTTCCGAGCGTTTCCCACGGGTATACTACCCACCATGACGGCCTTTCCCCTCGCCGATGTTCCCAGCTCCGCCGCCGCGGCCGCGATGCGCGTGCTGATGATCGGGCTGGAATGGTTCGACGACAATCCGGGCGGCGGCGGGCGCTACCTGGCCGACGCGGCACGCGGCCTCGCGGCGCGGGGGCACCGGGTGACGGTGCTCGTGCCGCGATTGAACGCCGCAGATCCTGCCCACGAAGTCGTGGACGGCGTGCGTCTGCATCGCTTCGCGCTCGCGCGGCCCTGGGACAAATTCACGGCGATCGCCCGCATGTTGCCGGAGCTGATCGCGCACGAGGGCCCCTTCGACGTCGTGCACAGCCACTTCGCGCTCTACGGCGCGGTGCCGCTGTATCACCCTGCCGTCGCCCGAGCGCGACGCGTCTGCCAATTCCAGGGGCCCTGGGCCGCCGAGAGCGCCGTCGAAGGGGCGAGTGGCGCGAGCCGGCTCGCCAAGTACGCGCTCGAGCGATTGGCGTACGCGCGCTGCGATCGCTTCGTGACGCTCTCGGAGTCCTTCAAGGGCCTGCTCGCACGTGATTATGCGGTCGATCCCACGCGCATTTCGGTCGTGCCGGCGGGCATCGACCAGCAACGCTTCGCGCTCGGCGATCGCGAGACCGCGCGCCGCGCGCTGGGCTGGGGGGCCGGACCGACCTTCTTCGCAATGCGCCGATTGGTCCATCGCATGGGCCTCGAGGTGTTGCTCGAGGCCTTCGCGCGCGTGCACGCGGCGCATAACGAGGCGCGGCTGGCGATCGCCGGCACCGGCCCGCTCTCCGACGCGCTGCAAGCGCAGGCGCGCGCGCTGGGCGTGGCCGAAGCCGTGCGCTTTCTCGGCCGCGTGAGCGACGCCGCGCTGGTGCAGTGCTACCAGGCGGCCGATCTGA